>CALKFX010000149.1 GCA_938084875.1 uncultured Flavobacteriales bacterium
TAGATTATTTTGATGAAAAAGGAGTGGTGCCATCTACTTTTTACAAAAGATATTCTTTTAGAAATAATTTAGACTTCGAGCTTTCTAAAAAAATAAAAGTAGGAACTAGCATGAGTTTGGTTCGAGATGGCGGGAAAGGAACCTCTTTCAATGGAGACAGGCCAGAAAATAGTATTTTATTAGCTGCTATGTCTATGGACCCTACCATTACTCCGACAACTCCTTACACTACTTTTCCAGACACCTTGTCTTTAGTTCCAACCGATCACGAGTTTTACAGTGCTACCGATTCCTTGGCATGGATGAATACTCCAAGAGGAAATACCGGAAACCCAATGGCAGCCTTGTATAGAAATGGAACTCAGTATGGGATGACTTGGACAGATAAGCTTTTAACCAACAATTATATTGAATTCAAACCATTTGAATGGCTAAAATTTAAAAGCATCATTGGTTGTGACTATTCCGTACAAAATGGCTGGTACTACAATCCAGTTTTTTACATAGATGCCACTGACAAAAACGATATTGATGGATTAGGCAATAATTATAACAAATGGTTTTCTTGGAACTGGGAAAATACTGTTCAAATTGATAAAAGTTTTGGAAACCATACAATATCTTTATTAGGTGGAACTTCTGCATATGATTGGGACAACAGAAATTATGGTTTTAATAAATCTTATTTGGGAGGTTCCGTTAATAACGAAATAACATCAAATATGCTTTTAAGTAATACAGGGACAATTAATACTGCTTATAATGAAGGTTACAGCGGATTTAGCTACAGAAGATATGCTTCCGTATTTGGAAGATTAAATTATGAATACAACGATCTTTACTTTTTTACTGGGACACTTCGAAGAGATGGTTCTTCAAGATTTGGCTCCGCTGAAAAGTTTGGTGTTTTCCCTGGTTTTTCTGCTGGATGGAAAATTCATAACGAGAAATTCTTTATAAACCTACAAAAGAACAGTGGCTTAGATTTCATAAGTTTTTTAAAGTTTAGAGGAGGTTATGGAGAAATAGGAAATAGTGAGCCAGCAGGAGATTTTGCTTACAATGGTACCACATCCATTAATAATAGCGCTGTAATTTTTGGTCCTGACGGAACGCAAACTCAAATATCGGGATCTACTGTGGACTATGTTCCAAATCCATACTTAAGATGGGAAACTATCGGGATGACTAACCTAGCTCTAGATGCAGGATTCTTTAACAACAAACTATGGGTTACTGCAGAATACTATATTAAAACTACATCTGATATGATTATGGGAAATCCAAATATTCTTACTGCATGGGGAGTTGGAGGAGCTGCAAATACTAATATTGGGTCTATGGAAAACAAAGGTTTCGACTTCTCATTAAGTTATCAAAAAATGGAAGGTGAATTAAATTATTCTATCTCCACTAACATAAGTAGAGTGTCTAACAAAATTACCAAGCTGCTGGGAGACGACTCCTTTGTAATTCAAGGTGGAAGTTTTCATGCTATGGAATACTACACTAGAACTATTGTAGGTAGCCAAGTTGGTGAATTTTGGGGTTACGAATCCGATGGAATCTTCCAATCTCAAGATGAAGTAGATGCATTAACATATGTAGACGACAACGGACTTACACAACTTACTTATGGATCTTCTGTTGGACCAGGCGATTACAGATATATTGACCAAAATGGTGATGGTCAGTTGAATGAGGAGGATAAAGTCAAAATTGGATCTCCTTACCCAGACTTCACTATGGGTATCACTGGAAATATTTCCTATAAAGGTTTTGACTTCAATTTATTTATGTACTGGAGTTATGGAAATGAGATTTTTAATACTGTTAAAGTTTTTACCGAAACACCTTATGAGCAAACCAATATGTCAAGCTATATGCTTACCGATGCTTGGAGGCCAGATAATACAAGTGCTACCATTGCTCAGTTGGGGGGTGACAGACAAAATAATTATTCTAGATCTTCTGATATGTTTATTGAAGATGGCTCTTTTTTAAGATTTAAAAACATTTCTTTAGGATATACTATTCCGGAAAACCTTTCTAGAAAGGTTAATATAGAAAAATTAAGATTTTATGTAGCTCTTCAAAACTATTTTACAATCACAAAATACTCTGGCCGAGATCCTGAGCTTGGTAGTACCTGGGGAGTTTTTGTACAGAAAGCAGACTTAGGGAATTATACCATTCCTAAAACATTAAATTTTGGAATTAACGCAACATTTTAATTAAATAACTATGAAAAACTTTAAAAAACTTTTATGCTTTATTATCGTCTTTGTTAGTGCGTCTTGCAGCAAAGAATGGTTAGAACTAGAACAGCCTGGAAATAACGATAAACCATATTTTGTAGATGCAGGTAGCGCATATGAAGCAGTAATCGCAGCATACGATGTACAAGCTTGGAGAATGAATGTTGTCTCATTGTGGGCAGTAGGATCGGTAATGTCAGATGACGCTGTTAAGGGCGGAGAAAGTCCAGGTGACCAGCAAGGTATGTACGACTGCATGAATTTTAATGCAACGCCTAATACGGATGTTCCTTCCTGGATATGGGGTGATTTATATAGAATGGTAGCAAGAGCCAGTTTTGCCATAGATATTATGATAGAACAAGATGCAAGTGGTGAATATAAAATTCCTATGGACTTGGATTTGAGAAACAGATTTATTGCTGAATGTAGATTTCTTAGAGGCTATTGCTATTTTAGATTGGTGAGAAACTTTGGAGGGGTTATGCTCTACACTTCTGCTGAAGACGATGGAACTACCCATGGTTCAGACCTTTCTAATGTGAGGGCAACACCTGAGGAAGTTTACGCTCAGGTAGAGGCAGATTTAATATTTGCATCTCAATATTTACCTGCAACTGTTCCTTTAGCAGAACAAGGAAGAGCTACTAAAGGGGCCGCAGATGGCCTTTTAGCTAAAGCTTATTTATATCAAGAAAAATGGGGACAAGCAAAAGCTCAATGTGAAGCAGTTGTAAATTCAGGGTTGTATGGATTAGAACCTAACTATGGAGATATATTTAGTTCTGCAAAACAATGGGGGCA
>CALKFX010000150.1 GCA_938084875.1 uncultured Flavobacteriales bacterium
AAAGTTAAAACCAAGAAAGATCTAGGGTTACCTAACAATAAGAAGCTTGTAATTCTCCAAGGTTCTGGAATTAACGTAGATAGAGGAGCTGAAGAGTTGTTAGAGGCTATTTCCATACAAGATGATTTTTTTCTTTCAGTAGTTGGCAAAGGTGATGTTATTGATAAACTTAAAAAAAGATGTGGTAAATCAGATTTGGTTAATAAAGTGCTATTTGTTCCAACTCTTCCGTATAGTAAAATGATGCAGTTTACCTTAAACTCTGATGTCGGAGTCAGTCTGGATAAGAATAATAATATTAATTATCAGTTTAGTCTTCCCAATAAAATTTTTGATTATACCAAAGCCGAAATACCATTCGTTTCAACAAATCTTGTGGAGATAAGAAAAATTACAGAAGAGTTTCATACTGGTGTTTTAATTTCAAGTATAAGTCCAGAAAGCATAATTGAGGGTTTAAATAAGGCTATAGCATTAAAAGAATCTAAAAATTTCATCTCAAATATTGCCAAAATGAATTCCACTTTAAATTGGGAAAGCGAATCTGTTTCTTTAATTAAAACTTATGAAAAATTTAAGTAGAAGTAGCCTTTCTACATACGTAGATTTTTTCATTTTCAGCCAAACCATATAATTTTTTTTCTTCAATGTTAAATTCTTTTACTATATCAATAGGCTTTGCAGAAAACCCACTATCATTTAAAATTAATGGTAGACTATCTTCACCATAAATCCTTACATGATCTTCTTGCCCAAAAGCTTTCAATCTTCCTTCTTTAGAAATTATAGATTTATCCTGGTAAGTTTTTCCTTTTTTTAAAGGAACTTGAATTAATAAATAACCATCTTTTTTTAAAACTCTATATAACTCTTTAATAGCTTTTTTATCCTCTAAAATATGTTCTAAGACATGGAAACAAATAATTAAATCAAAAATTTGATCAGCTTCGTTTATTTTAGTTATGTCATAACTTTTTTGAGCATAAAATTGGTTTTCAAAGTCGGATGATATGTAGTTTTCAAAAATTGATTTAAAAAAATCGTTTAAACTTCTGTGGGGTGAAAAGTCTAAAATTTTTTGACTTCGATTTTTAAATTTTTTACTTACATATTCTCCTAGCGCTCTAGATCTTGATAATGATCCACAATTAGGACAGATTTTTTCTTCATTATTATAAAAAGAAATTGGAATAAACTTTTTTGATTTAGCAGAACAAATTAAACATATTTTATTTCCACCTTTATAAATAAGGTTATAAATGATCTTTCTTATGAAAGGTTCTATTTTAAATTGCCAGCTTTTTGGTGTTAAAATCTTATAAATATTCTTAAAAAAACTATACATTTTGTTTTTCTCTAAGAAAGTAAATTAGTTTATATAAGTCAAATATTTTTAGAGAGGGTCTTTTAGAAAGTAGCTGTCTTTCTAGTATAGTTAAAATAGTTTTTGATATCGGAAAAACTAACCATGTCAATTTCAATTTACTAATTAGATAATAGGTTTTTATAAGTTTTATAGAGCTGGTATCAAGTGTGTTTTTTTCCAATAAAACTAGGTTTTTTATAGCACTCTTAGTTTTTTCTAAAAACACACTGCTGTCTTCTATTCCTTCGTGAAAAACAGGATTATATATTTGAAAAATAGCTATTTTGTTCTTTTTAAGTTCTAAAGATAGCAGGGTGTCTTCATGTCCGTAGGTTTCAATTTCTTCATTAAACTTTATTTGTGAAAAAATTGTTCTTTTTATTAAAAAGTTGTTTGATCGAAAACAATGGTATGGGTTTTTAACTCTATAATTAATATTTTGATCTTCTTTCTTAATACCATATAACCACCTTAGTTTTTTATTTTTATTTTTTGGTGGATTATCATGGTGTCTTCTTCCTCCATAAACTACTTCATTTTCAACTTGTTCAAAATATTTTTCAAGAAAATTTCCATTTTGAATACTGCAGTCACAATCTATAAATAACAGATTTTCATAAGTGGCATTTTCTAAAAAAAGATTTCTAATTTTAGACCTTCCAATATTTCTTTTAAGAATTAGATATTTAACCGTTTTGTAGGATTTGATTTCAGCATTTAATTTTAAAATTTCATCATTAGAACCATCGTCAATACAAATTACTTCATATGGTTTTTTACTTTTCTCTCCTTGGTTAATTATGGTAATAATTAGATCAACAACATTGAAGTTATAAATGGGAATGCAAATACTTATCAATTCATAAAGGCTTATTCCAAAACAGTCTGATTATTGAATTTCACAACTCTTGCTGGATATTTATTAATAATGTCAAAATCGTGAGTTGCCATAATTACTGTTTTTTCTTCATTGGCAACTGATTTTAAAAGATGCATAATTTTCTCACTTGTTTCTGGATCTAAATTTCCTGTAGGTTCATCGGCTAAGATTAATTCTGGATTGTTAACTAATGCTCTTGCAACAGCTACTCTTTGTTGTTCGCCGCCAGAAATTAAATGAGGAAATGACTCTGCTTTGTCTATCATATCTACTTTCACAAGTAGCTTCTCAATTCCTTCGTTAATTATTTTTTTCCCTTTCCATCCAGTGGCTTTCATTACAAATCTTAGATTATCAGCAACGGATCTATCCATAAGAAGTTGAAAATCTTGAAAGATTATACCAACTTTTCTTCTAAGTTCTAATATCTTCTTTCTTTTTAATTTTTTTAGTGTTTGTTCTTTAAATAAAATATCTCCACTACTAATCCCTATATCTCCATAAATTGCTTTAAGAAGACTACTTTTCCCACTTCCAGTTTTACCTACAAAATATACAAATTCTCCTTGATTTATCTTTAAATTAACTTCGTTAAGAATTATTTTATTTTGTTGTTTTATTTCAACATTTTTAAAGTCTAAAAAAAGGTTTTGATTCATGGTAGTATAATATCTTTTACATTCAAATTTATAATAATATAGAATACTTCTTAAATTCTTCTATTTAATGTTAACACATTGTAGTTGAAAATAATAATTAAGCCATAATTCTTATGGGTAATCACTAACTATCTTTAAAAAATATCTGATTATAGTTTTTAATGAATAAGATTTTCAAAGCATTTATTTTTTCTCTAGCAATAATTTTTGTAAATATTTCTATTGCACAAAAAACTTTTCTAAGAAATGATCCTTATGAAAATTATAAAATAGCGCAAGAACTTTTTGACAAAGAAAAGTATAGTTCAGCCCAATACTATTTCAAGAATGTTATTAATAAATTCAATGATCCTCAGGACGAGGTGAGAATAAATGCTGAATATTATTTTGCACTTTGTGCATTAAAATTATACCATAGAAATGTAGAGACGATTTTAACTAGGTTTTCACTAGACCATCCAGACCATCCAAAATCTAAGGATATTTATTTCCAACTTGGAAAGCATTATTATCAAACTAAAAAGTTTAAAAAATCTATCGAATTTTTTGAAAAAGTTGATCAATATGATTTATCAAGTGAGGGTCAAAGCGAATATCTTTTTAAACTTGGATATTCAAAATTCATGAAGAAAAATCTTGCTGAATCAAAAGTTCTTTTCAATGAGCTCTTGCAAAGTAAAACAGATTACGATGTTCCAGCTACATATTATTATAGCCACATAGCATACGCACAGGGAAAGTACCAAACAGCTTTAGTTGGTTTTAGAAAGATTGCCAATAATAAAATGTTTAAGCCTATCATCCCTTATTATATTACTCAGATTTTATACCAACAAAATAAATACGACGAACTTATCGACTATGGACCATTGTATATTGATTCTGTTACAGAAAAAAGAAAAGGAGAGTTTGCTAAATTAATTGGAGATTCTTATTTCAAAAAAGATCAATACGAACAATCTTTAGAATACTATCAAATTTTCATGAGAAATGCAAAATCAACTAGGGAAAGCAATTACCAAGTTGGCTATTGTTACTACAAAACAAAAAAGTATAAAAAGGCTATTGAAAGTTTTTCTAGAGTTGCTAATACAGACGATTCGTTAACACAGATATCCTACTACCATATGGCAGATTCTTATTTAAATCTTGACGAAAAAGATTATGCAAGAAATGCATTTCAGGAAGCGAGTAAGCTCAATTTCGATCTTGATATAAGACGAAATTCATTATTTAATTATGCAAAGTTGGCTTACGAATTAAGTTATAATCCATACGACGAGGCAATTAATGCCTTCCAGCAATTTATTGAAGACTTTCCAGATTCTGAAGACGCTAAAGATGCTTACGAGTTTTTATTAAAAGTGTATCTAACAACTAAAAATTACGACGATGCACTAGCTTCAATGGATAAAATAAAAAATAAGGATCCAAGAATGCAGAAAGCCTACCAAACAATTGTATATAACAGAGCTGTAGAGCAATATCACAATAGAGAATACAAGAATGCGATTGCAAACTTTGAGTTGGTTAAGAAGTATCCAATTGACCAAAATTTAAATGCGATGAGTCAGTTTTGGATTGGAGAATCAAATTATAATTTAAAGGAATATTTAAGAGCTGTAGAGAATTACGAAAAATTTAGATTTATTAATGGAGCTATCTTAACCAATAAGTTTTTAGATTTAGATTTTCATATTGGATACAGTTATTTTGAAAAAGCCAATCCATACGAAAGCTTGTCAGGGAATGAAGCAAAAATTCAAAAAGAATCACTTAGAAATGCTTTAAAATACTTTAGGAACTATATCCATCAATACAATTTACCAGATTCAAGTAATTATAAAATTGCATTATTAAGAATTGCTGATACTTATTTTTTACTTAGAGAAGATAGTTTGGCAATAGAAAATTATGCTTTGTCTTCAACAGTAGGAAATGAAGACCATTCTTACGCATTAAACCAAATGGCTACTTCTCAAGGGCTAATTCAGGACTATCAAGGAAAAATAAATACTTTAAAAAGACTTACAGACCAATACCCTAACTCAAAGTATCAAGTTTCTTCACTTTTAAATTTAGCCCAGGCTTTTAAGGATGAAAATAGAAATAATGAGTCAATAGACACCTATTTAAAATTTATTAATGAATATCCTAATAACAATTCAATTTCCAAAGCATATGTGGAAATAGGTAGTATTTATTTAAAAGAACAAAACCATCAAGAAGCTGAAAAGTTTTTATTAACGGTAATGAACAATTATCCAGACGCAGAACAAGAAAATCAATTAGCTATTGAACTAATGATGGAAGTTTACAATTTAAGGGGGAATTTGACTGGTTATTACGATTGGCTTACCTCACGAGGAATTGACGTAAGTGTTCAGGAAAAAGATTCAACTTTATGGAGGTCTGTAGTTCTTGCAAGAGATAATGGAGATTGCAATACGCAAATTGAAAAAGCTTCTTACTACCTAGATAATATTGAAGAGCCTATAAGAGAAATTTCTGCACATTATTTTATGGCTAATTGTTATTATGCGGAGGATAAGAAAACACAAGCATTATTTCATTATGATTACATTACTGCAAAACCAAATAACAATTATTATTTACAAGCTTTAAAGTATGCGGGGGAAATAACTTACGATGCTAAAGATTTCAAAAAGTCTCTTACTTACTTTTCAGTTCTAGAAGATGTAAGTATAAATCAAGAAGACTTATCCATTGCTAAAAAGGGGCAGTTTTATTGTTTTCATTATTTAGACAACCCCAATTCTACCATTAAGTATGCAAAAAAGGTTCTTCAGTTATCGGACTTAAATAATAAGCTTCAAGAGGATGCGTATTTATATTTGGGGCAATCTTATCAGAAAATAAATCAATTAGATAGTGCGAAACTATATTACGACAGTGTTGTGCAGTTCACCAAAAGTATTGCTGCAGCTGAAGCGAAATATCATATTTGCGAGATTGTATATAAAGAGGAGGATTATACATCCTGCGAGTCTTTAATTATGGAGCTAGTCAAGCAAAAGCCGTCTTATGATTATTGGTTAGCAAAAGGAATACTATTACTAGGAGATAATTTTACAGCTCAGAAGGATTATTTCAATGCAAAACATAGTGTTAAAAGCATTTTAGACAACTACGATGGGTATAAAAAAGATGAAATTTTAGCTGTAGCAGTTCAAAAAATAGAATATATCCAGAATCTAGAACTTAATGAAATGCAAGAACAGCCAGAGCAAGAAGAATTGGAAATAGAACTAGAAACAATAGATGAAAATTTAGAAAAAACTCCTAAAGTTTTAAATCCAAAGGAAGTTGATTCAAAGGAAATTAAGAAAGATGAAAATAAATAAGCTCCAAATATTACTTTTTTTTGTTTCAGCAATATTAAGTTTTAGTACTGTAGCTCAACAAAATGAGAACACCGAAACTTTTTTAGGAATTGGTTCTGGGAATAGAAAAATTGCTAAGATTCAAAAAACACCAATTTTTCCAATCCATACAGACTCTGTAACTATTTTGGACGATGTCAAATACTATTTAGAGCCAAAACGTCATATGACAAATTACTCTATTGAAAATATAAAGCCTGCAAGGTTAAAGATTACTGCTAACGGAGACAAACTATATAGAGGATATCTAAAAGCTGGAGCAGGAACTTACCTAACTCCATTATTGGAATTGAATTATGCTTCAAAAAGATCTAGAGATGAAAGTTGGGGTTTAAACACCAGAACTAACGGTAGTTTTTCTAGTATTAATGAAATGGGTAATACTAAATTTTCAGATTTAAATTTAGGAGGTTATTACCAAAAGTTTTTTATGAATTATGATTTGTGGTCTGAAGTTCAGTATGAAAGAAATTCATATCAATTTTATGGATTGGATTATAACGACAATTCTATGTATCAATTTTATGGTATAGACATCAATGATTCTTTAGGAATTGAATCGTTTAAAAATTCAGATACTCTTTTTAAGCAAAATTACGATTTATTGGACTTGCACGTAAAGTTTAATTCTAGAAATACTGGGAGAGATACCAACAAATTAAGAATTAAAAGTTGGGTAGATTTTCACCATCTTAATAGCAATTATAATCTTTCTGAAAATCACTTTCTATTGGGGGCTCATTCTGGTTGGCTGATATTGGATGAAGAATTTTTAGGAACTTTTGAATTGGATATAAATAATGTAAGTTCTCCAGATATTTTAGAACTTGACGAAAATAATATTATTCAGCCAAGTAACCAAAGTTCTAACAATTCTGGTATTGTTCGTTTTAGACCGCATATTTATTCAAGAAAAAATAATTTAATCTTTAAGGCTGGAATATCACTTCAGACAAATATTAATGAAAATGCAAAATTTTATGTATTTCCAGATTTAGAGGTTAGCTACAGTCTTTTTAATAATGTATTTATTCCTTACGGAGGATGGGTTGGGAACGTGCAAAGAAATACTTTTAATGATATAAGGCTAGAAAATCCATTTATCTCTGAGGATGCAACTCTTCAAAATACAGTTCAAAAAAGCAATATATTTGTTGGTGTAAGAGGCTCTTTAAGTAGTAAATTTACTTTTAACTTATCTAGTTCTTTCAAGAGTTTAGATAGTATGTATTTCTTTGTTCCAGACACAACCTCGTCCTATGGCAATAAGTTTCAGATGATGTACGATAACCTTACTCAAACATCCTTTCTTGCAGAACTCACTTATCAAGAGTTAGAAAAATTAAAAATCTCAGCTAAGGGGGAATATTTTTTATATAGTCCTTCAAATTTTAGTCGTGCTTGGCAAAAGCCTGAATACATTTTTACATTATCTAGCATATTAGATTTATCAGATAAAATTGTTTTAAAGTCCGATTTTTATTTGGTAGGTAAAAGAGATGTTTTTTCTTATTCTGAGCCAGAATCAATTTATGAACTGGAAGATGATAAATACATCTACAGTTTGCCAACTTTTGTAGATATGAATATTTCTGCTGAATATAGATACAATAAAAAAGTTTCTGCTTTTATTCAGTTCAATAATTTTACAGCCAAAAAATACCAATATTGGCAAAATTTTCCAGTTCAATCTATCAATATTTTAGGTGGAATTACAATAAGTTTCTAATTGTTGAAAAGTATCCATTTAATTGGGCTTTTTCTTCCTTTAAAAATGCTCTATAAATAGTATATTTGTTCATTCAAATTTTATCAAATGAGTGAAGAAAAAGATTATTCAGCAGACAGTATTCAGGCTCTCGAAGGTATGGAGCATGTTAGGATGCGTCCATCGATGTATATTGGAGATGTTGGTTCAAGAGGATTACACCATTTAGTATATGAAGTTGTAGACAATTCTATAGACGAGGCTTTAGCAGGACATTGTGATAAAGTTTCAGTATCCATTCTAGAAGGTAATGGGATTCGCGTAATGGATAATGGTCGTGGCATTCCAGTAGGTATACACAAAAAGGAAGGTGTGTCTGCCTTGCAAGTTGTAATGACAAAGATAGGTGCTGGAGGTAAATTTGATAAAGACTCCTATAAAGTTTCAGGTGGTTTGCATGGGGTTGGGGTCTCTGTGGTAAACGCTTTATCCATTAATTTAAAAGCAAGTGTTTTTAAAGAAGGTAAGATTTATGTTCAAGAATACAAGCAAGGGAAGGAGCAGTACTTAGTTAAGGAAGAAGGAACTACGGACTTAAAAGGAACTGAAGTCGTCTTTTACCCAGATCCTGAAATATTTGAAGCTCTTGAATACCAGTACGATATATTGGCAACTAGAATGCGTGAATTATCATTTCTTAATAAAGGCTTGACAATTGTGATGACAGATGAGCGTTCAGAATCTAAAAATGAAGATGGGAATGCACCTGTAGAAACATTTTATTCAGAACGAGGGTTATCAGAATTTGTTGAATTTTTGGATGGAAATAGAGAAAAATTAATACAAAATGTTGTAAGTGTCGAAGGGGAAAAAAATGGAATCCCTGTTGAAGTAGCTTTGATTTACAATAATTCTTATGCGGAAAATATCCACTCCTATGTAAATAATATTAACACCCATGAGGGAGGAACTCACCTTTCTGGTTTTAGAAGGGGATTGACCGGAACGTTGAAAAAGTATGCTGAAAAATCTGGAATGCTTGACAAATTGAAATTTGATATTTCAGGGGACGATTTTCGTGAAGGGTTGACTGCAATTGTTTCTGTGAAGGTTCAAGAACCTCAATTTGAGGGGCAGACTAAAACTAAATTAGGCAATAGAGAAGTAACTGCACCCGTCAGTCAGGCTGTTAGTGAAATGTTGAACGACTATTTAGAGGAAAATCCAGACGATGCAAAACAAATTGTTCAAAAGGTTATTCTAGCTGCAACTGCTAGACATGCAGCTACTAAGGCAAGAGAAATGGTTCAGCGTAAAAACCCTATGGGTGGTGCTGGGTTACCAGGAAAACTTTCAGATTGCGCTTCAAAAGATCCTGCCGAATGTGAAGTTTATCTTGTAGAGGGAGATTCTGCTGGTGGAACAGCAAAACAAGGAAGAGATAGGCATTTTCAAGCCATTATGCCTTTAAGAGGAAAGATTCTTAATGTTGAAAAAGCAATGCAACATAAGATTTTTGAAAATGAAGAAATTAAAAATATTTACACTGCACTCGGAGTCCGTGTTGGTACAGAAGATGATTCTAGGGCATTAAATATGGAGAAGCTGCGTTACCACAAAGTGATTATAATGTGTGATGCCGATGTAGATGGAAGTCATATTCAAACTTTAATAATGACTTTTTTCTTTAGATATATGAAAGAGTTAATCGAAAATGGTTATTTATATATTGCTACTCCGCCACTGTATTTAATAAAGAAAGGCAAACAAGCCAAGTACGCTTGGGACGATCAACAAAGAAAAGATTATGTTGACCAAATGAAGGGTTCTGGAAGTGAATCTAGCGTTCATGTACAACGGTATAAGGGGCTTGGTGAGATGAATGCAGAACAGCTTTGGGATACAACCATGTCTAAAGAAAATAGGACATTAAGAAAAGTTACTATTGAAAGTGCAGTGGAAGCAGACAGAATTTTTTCAATGTTAATGGGAGATGAGGTTCCACCAAGAAGAGAATTTATTGAAAAGAACGCTAAGTATGCAAAAATTGATACATAGTACTTAATTAAAATTTAAAACTTAATATTATGAAAGTAACCATTGTAGGAGCTGGGAATGTAGGTTCAACTTGCGCTGATGCAATTGCCTATAAAAGAATTGCAAGTGAAGTTGTTTTATTAGATATTAAAGAGGGTTTTGCAGAGGGGAAAGCATTAGACATGACTCAAACTTCTTCATTACTTGGTTTCAATACTAAAATTGTTGGTAGCACTAGCGATTATTCAAAAACTGCTGGGAGTGATGTTGTTGTTGTTACAAGTGGTATCCCAAGAAAGCCAGGCATGACTAGAGAAGAGCTTATCGGAGTTAATGCAGGTATAGTAAAAACAGTAACTAATAATATTTTAGAGCATTCACCAGACGCGGTAATTGTTATTGTATCAAATCCTATGGATACTATGACCTATTTAACATTAAAAGAGAGTGGTTTAGATAAGCATCGAATCATTGGTATGGGAGGAGCTTTAGATAGTGCAAGATTTAGAACTTACTTATCATTAGCATTAGGGAAACCTTCAAGTGATATTCATGGTATGGTCATAGGAGGTCATGGAGATACAACAATGATTCCACTTACAAGACTTGCAACTTATAACGGAATTCCAATAAGTAATTTATTAGATAAAGATCATTTAGATAAAGTTGCCGCTGATACTATGGTAGGTGGTAAGACTCTTACGGGATTGTTAGGAACTTCAGCGTGGTATGCTCCTGGAGCAGCCGTAGCTTTTTTAGTAGATAGTATTCTCAATGACCAAAAAAGAATTATTCCTTGTTCTGTTTTCTTAGATGGAGAATATGGCCAGAAAGATATTTGTGTTGGTGTACCAGTTGTTGTTGGAAAAAATGGTTGGAAAAATATAGTAGATGTTGATTTAAATGAATCAGAAAAAGACTTATTTGAAAAAAGTGCTGCTGCAGTAAGAAATATGAACAGCGCATTAGAAAGTATCTAGATTAAGGCTAGATTACGTATTTATCTTTACTTTTAAGTTCATCTATTACACAACTATCCAACATAATAGATTTTCTGTTTCTAGAAATCGTATCGTAAATAAAGTCTCTTATAAAGTTTGGAATTATATAGCTAACCGATATTATTGCTTGCCAATTTTTCATTAAAATTGTTATTTTAATTACCGCAAGAGATTTAGAGTAAATTTTTCCTTTGTAGTAAAGTATAATAGTCTCTTTGGGGTTAGGAAATTGGTTGAATTGTTTTTTAATTTCTTTAAATATATTGGACGTAGATGGACTTATTAAAATAGAGTCCGATTTATCATTTTTTAAAATGTATTTCCCCCAGAAATTACAAAATATGCATTCATCATCTATAAAAACTATTGTAGAATTTTGATTTAACATTTAACAAACTTTAAAATATTTCTATGAATCCCATCTTCAAGGATAATAAAATATATTCCATTGTTCAATTTACTTACTGGAATTGCACCTTTAGTATATCCACTTCCAACTTTCCTTCCCGTTAAGCTTAATATTTCAAAATGAAGCTGTTTTTTAAGATTTTTAATATTAATAATGTCTTTAGCTGGCACAGGAAATATTTCATATTTGTTTTCTATTTCATACGGAATACTCGATGTCGAAATCAAAGAATCATTAGTACCCATAAATAGAGAAAGTCCACCTCTTTTATTTCCTATAATAAAATCAATTAAGGAGTCATTATTTAAATCATAAATTGCTGGTGTGCTGTGGGTTCCTGCAAAAATATTATTGAAGTTACTATCTACTAAATTAAAATTTCCCGATAAGTTGTTATCTATATTATTGTATTTATAAATAGCACCTCTTTTGCTTCCAACGTATAATTCAATATCAGAACCATTTCTATGAAAAATTGGCGAACTCATTCCTATATTAGTCCACCACTCAGATACCGAAACTCCTCCAAATGTTTCAGACCTTAAATCAAAATTAAAATTAATAGAATCTCCAATATTTTCAATATAATTTAAATTTCCTATTGCCTCGCCTACTACTAAATCTAAATCATTGTCATTATCTATATCAAAAAGTGTGGGATGAGCATTAAATCCAAAATCAAAAACATTATTAAAAATATCCGTTAAGGGAGATATGCTTAGGCTTAAATTTATTATTGCAGGATTTGAAGAAACGTTTTCTAAGAAATGCAATTTTCCGCTGTAGTCCCCCACAATTGCATCTAAATCCCCATCCCCGTCTAGGTCTCCCAACGTTGGAATTAAATTAATATCGTTTATTTGGGAAGAAATATTTTGAAAATCACTGGAGGTTTTATTGAATATTGGATTTTCATTAGTTCCTACGTTTTCATAAGATTCTATGTAAGAATTATAATGAATCGGAATACTTAAATCAAATTCTCCAAAGTTAGAGACCAGAAGATCTAAAATTTGATCGTTATTGATATCTACTATTAATGGTTTAGATTCTCTACCGAGTTCAATAGTATTTTCTTGTAGAAAATTTTTATTTTGTAAATAAAACTGAGGGGAATTGTTTCCTCCAAAATTTTTATAAAACCAAATGCTCTCCTTATCTTCAGACTCGCTAGTAGAGTTTGGGGATACTATCAAATCTTTTATGCCATCGTGGTCCATATCTTCATAAAATGTAGCTGGAAAGAGGTGTAAATCAGCTGGCACCGAGTAGCTTGGAAAAAGCGTATCTTGAGAAATGAAGGAAGTGTTTAAGTTAACTCCTATGCTATCATTGTATAATGCCACTAGATTGCTGTAAGAAACATCGCCAAGAATTAAATCCTTTACTTGGTCGTTATTTAAATCTAAAGACAGGATGGTTGAACCACTGTGTCTTAAATTATTTCTAGTAACACTTATTGAGTCTTCAGGATTTGGAACATTAAATAAACAGGTATCAAATAAGGTGCAGGTATTAGACAATCCAGATTCACTAAAATTGCCCCAACAAGCATTTTTCATTTCAAAAATTAAGGTATCTAAATCGTTCGAGATATTTTTATGGTATTCAATTACTGATCCTTGAACTCCAAAATTTAAAATATCCAAATCTCCATCGTTATCTATGTCACTAATACATGGAACATCAGAAGAAACAACATAAATATTTACATCGTTATTGTATTGAGAAGATAAAATATATGGCACATTAGCATTTATAGAAGGTTGAAAAAAACTCAAAGAGTTAAAGGATAGTTCATTTCCAATAGAAGTATTTTTCCAAAGTCCTATTCCACCTGAAACATAACTAAATAAATCTTTTTCCCCGTCATTGTTAAAGTCTCTTAGTAAAACCCAGTTTTTTAAATCAGATGGAAATAATTTTTCATATTCTGGTGCATATATAAAACTATTATTTTCAGATATAAAGGTTATTACCTTGTCACTAGACCTATCAAAGACAAATAAATCTTCAATTTGATCATTATTTAAGTCAATTTTCGAAATTTGTGCAGAATTAAACCCACCTGTCCATGGGTTAAGAAGCGTATCGTTATTTACAATTACTGGAATACTGTTTTGCTGAACTAATGAAAAGTTCTGGCCTTTTACTAGTGACAAAAACATTAATAAAATTGAAAGTATTGATATTTTTTTGGACAGAGTTAAGTACATTAAAATTAATTCGATTTATTTTATAAAATAGATGGTTATGTTCTTTAAAATATTGATAATCTAGATAATACAAATGTAGTTCTAAAAGTCAAACATTGTTAACTTGTTGTGGAATTGTTGGTAATAACCAATTGAAATTTTATATTTGCGCCCTCAATTTTATTTATATTAATAACAAAAAAAAATTTAATGCGAAATAGAAGTGCAATATGGGTATTTACCATTTTATTATTTTTAGCCTGTTTATATCAGCTTTCCTTTTCATGGGTTACCAAATCTTTTGAAACAGATATTCACAATTTAGCAGAGCAAAAGTACGACTCTCTCTCCAATGAAGCGATTGAATTTGTAATCAATGGAGATACTTTAGTATTAGGTCCTGATAAAGAAAAACAACAAATTGTTTCCTACTATGAACAAAAATTACTAGCAGAAAATAGAGACCAACCGACCTATCCAATCTTAGATTTAGATTACCAAAGATGTAAAGACCAAGAATTAGGACTTGGGCTAGATCTTCAGGGAGGTATGAGTGTTACTTTAGAAGTTTCCATTGAAGATTTAGTGAACAACTTTGCTGGAAATTCATCCAAAATCTCATTTAAAAACCCCTTTAACGCCGCTCTAAAAGATTTTAAGGAAGGTTCTACTGAAGTAGACTCAGATAGCGATGATTTTATAGGTCTTTTTTATGCCCATTATAAAGAGCTTTATCCAAAAAATCCTCCTATGATTTTCTTTAGTAATGGACTCAAAGATTATATGGATATTAATTCGGTTGAAAAAACAGCAGCTAATAAAAATGATCAAATAATTCAAACTCTTAGAGATTTGAGTGAAGATGCTATTCAAAAAACACACAGAATAATAGAATCAAGAATCAATAAATTCGGTGTTAGCCAGCCTAACATTAAAAAGCTTGCTGTCTCTGGTAGGCTTCAGATTGAACTTCCTGGAGCAAAGGACAAAAATAGAATTAGAAATTTACTTCAGTCTACTGCAAGCTTAGAATTTTGGGACGGTGCTCACGCAGATTGGACAGATGAGTTCCTAGAGTTGAATAAAGCAGTTTCCAAAGAGTCATCTAACAAAATTGAATCAGATTTTATAGAAATCTCTCAAGACTCTTTAAATTCTTTATCTGCTATCGAAGTAGAATCTTACATGAATGATAAGAAAGCTAACGATTCTTTACTTGAAGAAAAATCTTTAGAAAGAGTAATTCAAGACTCTATTATGCTAGCCGATGGAAAGATATTAAATGGTACTCTTTGGTTCATTCACACATCAAACAGCCCATATATTGGAGTTGCAAAGTCTGTGGATACTGCTAAAATTAATTCTATTCTTAAGTCTAAGGTGGCAAGAGATATTTTCAATCTTAGAAGACATAAATTTTTATGGTCAAGAGATGTGAGTAAGTACGAAACTTCTCAAAGTTTTACTGGTCATACTTTAATGGCAATTGAAATACCAACTAGTGGAGAGCCTAAGATAAATGGTGAAGATGTGGTCAATGCTTCACAAAGCTTCGATAATGATTCAAAACCATCGGTTGCACTTTCTTTTAATTCAAATGTTGCAGATGTTTGGGCAAAGTGGACAGAACAGAAAGTTGGAAAAGTAATAGCAATTGTTTTAGACGATCAGGTTTTTTCATCTCCTTTTATAAGACAAAAAATAACAGGTGGAAATACAGAAATTTCAGGTGGATTTGAAACAATTGAAGAAGCGCAAGATTTAGCCAATATTTTAAAAGCTGGTTCTCTTCCTGTTCCTGCTGTGATTGTTGATGAGGCTATTGTTGGTCCATCCCTTGGTGAGGAAAATATTAATTCTGGACTTTGGTCCTTTTTCTTTGCTTTTTTATTAGTTCTTTTTTATATGATTTTTTATTACAAGAGAGCAGGATGGGTTGCAAATGTCGCATTGATTGCAAATGTCTTTTTTATTATTGGAACATTAGCTTCCTTAGGAGCAGCTTTAACATTGCCTGGTATAGCAGGTTTAGTCTTAACAATTGGAATGTCTGTAGACGCAAATGTTCTTATTTATGAGAGAGTAAGAGAGGAACTAAAAAATGGAAAAGGTATTAAATTAGCTATTCAGGATGGATATAAGCATGCTTATTCTGCAATTATTGATGCTAATGTAACTTCACTTCTTACAGCAGTTGTTCTGGCTTACTTTGGTTCTGGACCTATTCAAGGGTTTGCTACTACTTTAATTATAGGTGTTTTTACTTCACTGTTTTCTGCAATTTTCATAACTAGATTAATTTTCTCCTACTTTTTAGATACTAAAAGAGACGTTCATTTTTCTAGAAAATTTACAGAAAATTTATTTACTGGAAGTAAGATTGAATTTTTAAAGAAAAGGAAAGTATTTTATGTCTTTTCAGCATTGATTGTTGGCTTTGGAATTTTTTCATTATCTACTAAGGGATTAGATGGTGGTGTTGAATTTACTGGCGGAAGAACTTATAGAGTTGAGTTTTCAGAAAAAATAGATAAATCAGAAGTTCAAAATGCGGTAAGTAATAGATGTGTTGATGACAATGGAAATAATGTTGCACCTGAAGTTAAAACGGTAGATAACGCATATACTTTAGAAATAACTACAAAATATCTAGAAAAATCAGTTCTTAAAAATAAAGTTAAAGTTGCAAAAATAGATGCTTCACTAGCTCAAGCATTTAAGGATTTAGGTTACTCAAATATTGAGGATGTGAATGAGGGTATGACTTTTACTCTTTTGACCTCTAGAGGAGTAGAGAGCCAGATTTCTGATGAATTAATAAAAGGTTCATTTTTGGCAGTAATATTTTCTTTATTCATCATCTTTATATATATCGCTTATAGATTTAGAAAATGGCAATTTGGATTAGGTGCATTAATTGCAATGTTCCATGATGTTTTAGTTGTATTGGGATTATTTTCAATATTTTATAATATTGTTCCTTTTTCTATGGAAATTGATCAAGCCTTTATTGCCGCAATTCTTACTGTTGTAGGATATTCTATAAACGATACTGTTGTTGTTTTTGATAGAATTAGAGAATATTCAGTCCTTCACAAAAAGTCATCTGCTGTTCAAGTAGTTGACAGGGCTTTAAATAGTACACTTTCTAGAACTATTAATACTTCTTTAAGTACCTTCTTAGTTCTTCTAACAATATTTATTTTCGGAGGAGAGTCTATTAAAGGTTTTGCTTTTGCTTTAATGGTTGGCGTAGTTGTAGGAACTTATTCTTCATTATTTATAGCAACACCGCTTGTTGTAGATTTATCAAAAAATAAAATCAACGCTTAATGTTTTTTAGTCTCCAGCTATTACTCTTAGAAGGAATTAGTGCGGGAGAACTTATATTTGTTTTCTTAGTTGTTCTATTGTTTTTCGGTTCTAAAAGTATTCCAAAAATAGCAAGAAGCCTTGGCAGAGGAATGAGACAATTAAGAGACGCTTCTCAACAAATTCAGGACGACATTAAGTCATCCGCATTTGATGAGGATGATATTACTGGATTTCCAGTTAATAAAAAAGACAACAAAGAATAAACTTTTTTTACTAGACTTTAGCAGATTTTACAGTTTTAACTATTCTTCCAGCAATTTTATAAGGGTCTCCGTTAGATGCAGGCCTTCTGTCTTCTAGCCAACCTTTCCAACCTTGCTCAACAGTAATAATTGGTATTCTTATCGATGCTCCCCTGTCAGAAACTCCATAGCTAAAGTCTGTAATTGCTGCAGTTTCATGAAGGCCAGTTAATCTTTGATCATTAAATTCGCCATAAACTTCGATATGTTCTTTGGTTACAGGTCTAAATGCTTCACATACTTTTTCATAGATTTCCTGAGACCCACAAGTTCTAAGCAATGTGTTTGAGAAGTTTGCATGCATTCCAGATCCATTCCAGTCTCCTTTGACAGGCTTTGGGTGGTATTCTATATAATATCCATGGTCTTCGGTCAATCTATCTAAAAGATATCTAGCTATCCACATCTCATCCCCAGCTTTTTTAGCTCCTTTAGCAAATAGCTGAAATTCCCATTGACCACTAGCGACTTCTTGGTTGATACCTTCTATGTTAATCCCAGCTTCTATACATATGTCTGCGTGTTCTTCTACTAAATGTCTTCCATGTGTGTTTCTCCCACCTACGGAACAATAATACATTCCTTGAGGTCCAGGATATCCACCAACAGGGAATCCTAAAGGAAGCTGAGTATTGACATCCATAATGAAATACTCTTGTTCAAAACCAAACCAAAAGTCATTATCATCATCGTCAATTTTTGCTCTTGCATTAGATTCGTGGGGAGTCCCATCCGACTTTAAAACTTCTGTCATAACTAGAAATCCATTTTCTCTTACTGGATCTGGATAGCATGCAACTGGCTTTAATAAGCAATCTGATGAGTTTCCTTCAGCTTGTTTGGTAGAACTTCCGTCAAAAGACCAAATAGGACAATCTTTAAGTTCTCCACTAAAATCTTCAATTATTTTAGTTTTACTTCTCATATTTTGAGTTGGATTATATCCGTCCAGCCAAATGTATTCTAATTTTGATTTTGCCATTTCGATAAATTATAATTAAAGTTGTAACAAATATATATTTTTCCATTTTTTAATTTGCTTTTTAAAACCGATTTATAGATAAAATTTATTAACAAAACCAGACCTTAGTGTTAATTAAACACTTAATTCAGATAAAATGCACTGCTATTTTATTTTATAAAATCTTCAGGAGATTTTAAGTTTTATGAATTTTTAAGGAAATAATTAGTTATTTTAGCATTAAATTACAGTTATGAAACAATTTATTTTTAGTAGACTTTTTTTTAGAACTACAAAAACCTTGTTGATTTTGTCTTTCATTATGTCCCTGAATACTTTCTACTCTCAGAGTCAAAACCCATATATTATTCAAGCAGATTTAAATTTCAAAAACGAAGCATATTTTGATGCAATTGACCTTTATAAAAAGGGAGAAGTAAAAGAAAAAGATATTGAGGAAAAAGGTAGAATTAATTTTCAAATTGCGGAATGTTATAGATTGGATGTTGAGCCTGCTCAAGCAGAAACGTATTACAGAAGGGCTTTCAAACTAAAGTATCACAAAAACCATCCTAAATTATATATTTTACTCGCCGACGTCTTGGTAGAAGAAGGAGAATATGAATCTGCAGCAGAAAATATTAGAAAATATTTAGAAATCTTCCCAGATGATAAGCATGCAAATATTTTACTATCGTCCTGTGAGCATTATGCAGAGTGGGTTAGAAATAAGACCAAACACATCATTCAAAATGAAAGACAAATTAACTCTGAACATTACGATTATTCACCTGCTTGGGGAGACATAAATCATAATACAATTATTTTTGTTTCTGCTAGAGATGGCTCTAACGGGGATGGTATTGACTCTAGGACAGGAGATAGTTTTATGGATTTATGGTCTACAACTAGAGACAATAATGGTAAATGGAGCGAACCTCAACTACTACCCAATACTATTAATTCTAAAGACAACGAAGGTCCTTCGGTTTTATCACCATCGGGAGAAGAAATTTATTTCACAAGATGTCCTAGAATGAAAAAAGTTGATTTAGGCTGTGGCATATTTTACTCCAAAAGAAAAGGAGATTCTTGGACACAAGCCAAGGAAATAAAATTAAAGCCTGAAGATGCAGACACCTTATCTTGTGGTCATCCTGCAATGGATTCTGAAATGAAAATAATGATTTTTTCTGCCGATTTTCCAGGAGGATATGGAATGCATGATTTATGGATTTCCGAATATGATGCTAGAGAAGAGACTTGGATGACACCAGTGAATTTAGGTCCCGATATTAATAGTATAGGTGATGAAATGTTCCCACATCTTTCAGATAACGGAGATTTATATTTTTCATCTGACAGTTATGAAGGTTTTGGTGGGTTAGATATGTTTAAAGCAAAAAAAATTGGGGAAAATAAGTGGGGTGAATTAGAAAATTTAAGATATCCATTAAATTCAAATGAGCATGATTTTGGGATTATCTTTGAAAGAAATACAGATAGAAGAGGATTATTTACATCTTCAAGAGAGGGAACAAAAGGACACGATGATATTTTTAATTTTAACATACCACCTGTATTATTAAAATATTATGTTGAAGTAACCAACTCAGAAACTGGTGATCCTGTTCCAGGTGCAACTGTTAAAGTTACTGCAATTGACACCTCTGGTGGTATCAGAGATGAGTTTGTTCAAACAACAGATATTGATGGAACTATTCTTTTTAACGAAATATCTATAGGTAAAAGATTTATCGAACACGATTTAATTTATGAAGTTGAATGTCAAAAAGATAGCTTTTTAGTTAGAAAGTCGAAATTTTCAACCTTTAACTTAGAAGACAATAAAACTTTTTATGACCCCTTTGAGGTCCAACCAGTTGGAGATAAAGCAATTGATTTCCCAGAAGTACAATATGCTTTAAATAAGGCTGAACTTTTAGTGGATACTTTAGAAGCTTCTTTAGGTAAAATAAATTCAAAGGATTCTTTAGATTTTCTTTACAACACTTTAATCGATAATCCGACTATTGTTATTGAGTTGCAAGCCCACACAGATTGTAGAGGAGGTGATGATTACAATCAAAAACTTTCACAGAGAAGAGCCCAGTCATGTGTAGATTATTTAATTTCAAAAGGAATTCCAGCTGAACGTATGAAAGCGGTAGGGTATGGAGAAGGTATACCAAAAATGGAGGGGTTAGAATGTGATGCAATATCAAATTTATCTACTCAGGAAGAGCAAGAAGCAGCCCACCAAAAAAATAGAAGAACTCAATTCATTGTTCTTAACTTTGACTACGTTCCTAAAGATAATTAGTAATATATTATTCCCTTAAGGGGCCACTTTAATGAAAGATGATTCTAGATATGCCCAAAGAGGCGTTAGTTCAGGAAAAGAAGAAGTTCACAAAGCAATTAAAAATATTGACAAAGGGCTATTCCCTAAAGCTTTTTGTAAAATAGTACCAGATTATTTATCTAATAGCGATGACCATTGCATTGTTATGCATGCAGATGGGGCAGGAACCAAATCTTCTTTAGCTTATGCATACTGGAAGGAGACTGGAGATCTTTCTGTTTGGAAAGGAATAGCACAGGACGCACTTATAATGAATATTGACGATTTACTTTGTGTTGGAGCAGTCGAAAATATTTTAGTTTCTTCAACAATTGGAAGAAATAAAAATAAAGTTCCTGGAGAGGTAATAACTGCTATTATTCAAGGTTCTGAAGAAATATTAGAAGAACTTAGATCGTTTGGCTTAAGCATTCATTCTACCGGAGGAGAAACTGCCGATGTCGGAGATTTAGTTAGAACAATTATTGTGGATTCTACTGTAGTTGCAAGAATGAAAAAATCGGAGGTCATTTCCAATAAAAATATACAACCTGGTGATGCCATCATAGGGTTATCTTCTTTTGGTAAAACTTCCTATGAAAAACAATACAATGGCGGAATGGGAAGTAATGGGTTAACTTCTGCTAGACACGATGTTTTCGGAAAAAATATTGCTGAAAAATATCCCGAAACTTACGACCACAGTATTAATTCTTCTTTGGTCTACTCAGGCTCTAAAGAACTGACAAGTGCTGTAAAAGATTCACCTATAAATGCTGGTAAATTAGTGCTTTCCCCAACAAGAACATATGCTCCAGTAATTTGTAAAATTTTAGAAAAACATAGGTCAGATATTAATGGAATGATTCATTGTAGTGGAGGCGCCCAAACAAAAATTCTCCATTTTATCGATAAAAATCATATAATTAAAGACAATCTTTTTCCTGTTCCTCCTTTATTTAATTTAATTCAGGAAGAATCACAAACTCCTTGGGAAGAAATGTATAAGGTTTTTAATATGGGACATAGGATGGAGATATATACCAACCCAAAAAATATACAATCTATAATTAATATATGTAATACATTTAATTTGGAAGCTAAACAAATAGGAAGAGTCGAAGAATTGAGTTCTAAAAAGTTAACTATTATTTCAGAAAAGGGGGAATTTACTTACTAATGAGTGATAAGGGATTACTTAATAAATTAGAGCAAATCGCCATAAAATATGACGAGATATCTAAGCAGATGGTAGATCCTGATGTCATTAATGACATGAAGAGATATGTAAGTTTAAATAAAGAATATAAAGAACTTACAGAAGTGGTAAATACTTACAATTCTTATAAAGATATACTTAACAATATAGAAAATGCAAAATCCATTTTACAAACGGAAACTGATGCTGAGTTTAAAAATATGGCTCGAGAAGAGCTAGAGGAATTTCAGCGAGCAAAGACCGATTTAGATGAAAAAATAAAATGGTTGTTAATTCCTAAAGATCCGAATGACAATAAAAATGTTATAATGGAAATTAGATCTGGAACTGGAGGGGATGAAGCATGTATTTTTGTAGAAGATATTTTCAGAATGTTTACTATGTTTTTCAAAGAAAAATCATGGAGTTTTGAAGTTCTTAATTCTAATGAAGGAGGTACAAAAGGATTTAGAGAAATATCGCTTAGTATCTCTGGAGAAGAAGTTTATGGGAAATTAAAATTTGAATCTGGAGTTCATAGAGTTCAGAGAGTTCCTGAAACAGAATCTCAAGGCAGAGTTCACACATCAGCTATTACCGTAGCTGTTCTTCCCGAAGCGGAAGAAGTAGATTTTGAACTTAATTTAACAGATGTAAAAAAAGACACCTTTAGAGCTTCTGGTGCTGGGGGACAACATGTAAATAAAACCGAATCTGCAGTTAGGGTTACTCACTTGCCAACTGGAACTGTAGTAGAATGTCAAGATGGACGTTCACAGCACAAGAACTATGAAAAAGCACTAAAGGTTTTAAGATCTAGATTGTATCAAGCAGAAGAAGAAAGATTGGATAAGGAAAGGGCAGATGAGAGAAAATCATTAATATCTACTGGGGATAGATCTGCAAAAATAAGAACTTACAATTATCCTCAGGGAAGAATTACAGACCACAGAATAAACAAGACCATATTTAATCTTTCTAACTTTATGAATGGTGATATTCAGGAAATGATAGATGCATTAATAATGGCTGAAAATGCAGAGAAGTTAAATGAAAGTAAATTAGACGAAGTATGACTAGAAATAAAATCATAGATCAAATACATCATAAAAAATCTTTTTTATGTGTAGGCTTAGATACTGACATTTCTAAAATACCAAAATATTTATTGGATTTTGAAGACCCTGTTTTTGAATTTAACAAAAGAATTATTGATGCTACAAAAGATCTCTGTATAGCTTATAAACCAAATATAGCGTTCTATGAGTCTATGGGGATTGATGGCTGGAAAAGTCTACAAAAAACAATAGAATATATTCCTGAAGATATTTTCACTATTGCAGATGCCAAAAGAGGAGATATTGGAAATACATCTAAAAAGTATGCTAAAACTTTTTTTTCAACTTATAATTTTGACTCTATAACAGTTGCTCCATATATGGGAGAAGATTCCATTACTCCATTCCTTGAATATCCAAATAAATGGACTATTGTTCTAGGTCTAACAAGTAATGATGGCTCTAAATCGTTTCAAAATTTAGCCTTAGAAAAAGGAAATTTTCTTTTCCAACAAGTTTTAGAATCTTCCAGTAAATGGGGAACTGTTTCAAATATGATGTATGTTGTTGGAGCTACCAAAGCAAATGATTTACTAGAGATTAGAAAGATTATACCAGAACATTTTTTATTAATACCTGGAATCGGAGCACAGGGAGGAGATTTAGACGAAGTAATTAAAAATGGAATAAATAATGATATAGGTTTATTAATTAATTCTTCAAGAGGAATAATTTATGCTGGGACTGATAGGGATTTTGATTCGAAATCTAGAGAAGCAGCAGAGAAAATTAAAAATAGAATGTCTAATTACTTATAAATTCAACTCATGAAAATTTACCATTCCTTATTATACAAAATTTTAAGTTTCTTTGAAAAGAGAGCATTTGGAGTGAGTGAGTGGTTAGGAACTAAATTTGGTATCAATCCAGCATTAGTTAGAAAGTTTTTTATTTATTTAAGCTTTGTAACTCTTGGAAGTCCACTTTTAATTTATTTTCCAATGGCTTATTTTTTAGAAAATAAGGATAAATTATATTGGAGAAAAAAAAGAAAAACCGTTTGGGATTTTAAGTAATTGGAAAGTTTAAAATGGTCAAAAAGAAAATTTTAGTTACAGGAGCCAATGGTTTACTTGGTCAAAAAATCATCTACAATTTAAAAAATAGAACAGATGTTTCTTTATTGGCTTCTTCTAGAGGAGTAAATAGACTTATAGAAACCAATGGATATAAGTATATAGAACTAGACATAACCAACAAAAATCAAGTTCAAAAGGTTATCTCGATAGAAAAACCAGATGCTGTAATTAATTGTGCAGCAATGACTAATGTAGATAAATGCGAGAAAAATCAAAAAGAGTGTTGGGAAATTAATGTAAATGCTGTTGAAAATATTGCAAATTCTTGTGAGTTAGTTGAGGCCCATTTATTGCATTTGAGTACAGATTTTGTTTTTGACGGAACAGCAGGACCTTATAACGAAACTGACCAACCAAATCCCCTGCACTTCTATGCCGAATCCAAACTTAAATCTGAAGAGATTGTTCAAAAAACTTTAACCAATTGGAGTATTGCAAGAAC
>CALKFX010000151.1 GCA_938084875.1 uncultured Flavobacteriales bacterium
TTTAATACCAGGTTTTTAGTTACTGGAAAGTCATGGTTTGGCGGCGGAGCAGACATGACCCCCACTTTCATTAACAAAAGCGACACAAGGTTTTTTCATTCCAAAATGAAACAAGCGTGTGAAAAACACAACACATCGTATTACCCTAAATTTAAAAAGAATTGCGACGAGTATTTTTATTTACCCCACAGGGATGAGCCAAGGGGAGAAGGAGGAATATTTTTTGATCACCTAAACACTGGCGATTGGGAAAAAGACTTTTCTTTTGTTAAAGATGTGGGAAAACACACATTAGAATCTATTACTGAAATCGTAAATAAACACAAAGACCAAACATGGTCTAACGATGAAAAAGAGCAACAGCTTATAAAAAGAGGAAGGTACGTAGAGTTTAACTTAATTTGGGATAGAGGAACTTTGTTTGGTTTAAAAACAGGAGGATCTACAGAGGCAATTTTAATGTCTATGCCACCAACAGCAAAGTGGACATAGAACATGGCAAGCCTTGAAGAAATAAAAAAAGTAATATCTGAAATCCCAGACCCTGAAATCCCAGTTATCACCATTCAAGAACTAGGGGTTCTTAGAGACATTTTCTTTCAAGAAGAAAGCCTCAAAGTAGTAATTACCCCAACCTATTCAGGGTGTCCAGCAATGGATCGTTTTCAGAAAGACATAATTGAAAAACTAGAGTTGTTAAAAGTAAAAAGCTATGAAATTAAAATGCAGTTTGACCCCGCATGGACAACCGACTGGTTAACAGAAGAAGCTAAGTTAAAACTAACAGATTATGGGATAGCTCCTCCAGCACACAAAACCAAAGACAAAAAGAGTCTTTTAGGAAACAAACAAAAGATAGAGTGTCCAAGGTGCAAAACCAAAGAAACAGAACTTGTAAGCCAATTTGGATCAACAGCATGTAAAGCAATGTATAGGTGTATATCTTGCTTAGAGCCATTTGAATATTTTAAGTGCTTGTAATTATTGGCTTTAAAATTGTGTAAGATTGTTTTTTGCCGCATCTAAAACCCCCATTGCCGCTTTCTCTCCTGCTAGAATAGCAGCATTTAAAGAGCCGTTAAGTAGCACATCTCCGGCCAGGAATATACCGTCTTTAAGCTTGGTTTCGGAAGGAGAAACATCATATTGTAAGCCCCTTAGTTTAGGCAAGGCCTTTGGAATGTTGTACAGCTTTAAAAACGCAACATCTTCAATTTTACACTCTTCTTTTAGCTCTTTTTTTACTCTTTCAATCAATTCTTTCTCTGTTAGGTCATGGTCTTTTACAACGGTAATCGAAAGTAGTTCATCTTTTGTTTTTTTATTTGTTGGAATACTTGTAGGGTAAAAAATATTGTTAACCAAGCAGTCTTGGTTAGAAATCAGACCTATAAAAGCCTTTTCATAAACACGCTTAGAACAAGTAAAGTATATGTTTTGACAAGATTTCCAATCCACCTTTTGATTTTTTAAGCCATTAACTAAGTTAGTTGGCTCAGCGGCAATGATGACATAATTGGTTTTAAATTTTTTCCCGTTGGACATCGTAATTTCCTTTTCTTTAACATTAGAAACCAAATAGCCGTTATGGATCTTCGTATTTTGAAGTTTATTTTTTAAATGAATTGAAATATCTTCTATTCCACCTTTTGGCAGTAGGGCCAACCCTTCGCCAAACATTTTAAAAACAAATTCAAACATTCTACAAGAGGTACTAAGTTCGTTTTCAAGAAATACACCACTAAAAAAGGGGGTGAAAAAGTTTTTAATTATTTTTTTTGAAAAGCCTTTGACGGATAAATATTCTTTTGTGGTAATTTCTCGATCTTCAAATATCTTGTCAATGGTTTTCCTCTGAAGTTGAAAATTTAGTTTTGCTATTTTAAGTTTGTCACTTAGAGTGCCTAAAGGAGAGAATATTGTGGGTATAAATAAAGACAAGTCCCTTAAGGGGTTTCCAAAAAAATATTGTTTTCCATCTGCAAATACACAAGAACCAGCCTTTAGTTTTTGAAGACAAAGACCATTATAATCTAAATATTTTTTAGCCGCGCTGTAGTTAGACAAAAGCACTTGAAATCCGCGATCTAGTTGATGCCCTTTTACAACATCCGTCTTTAGCCGCCCCCCGACACGACTCTCAGCATCTAAAATAAAAGGAGAAATGCCATTGTTTTCCAAAACTTGAGCAGCAACAAGCCCGCTAATCCCTCCACCAATAATGTGAACTTTAATTGAATTTATATCCCTAACCATTTAGCAAGCCAAGATAAAAATACTACATAACTCCTGCACTAGCATATTGTTGAATTAATCGAACGACAAACCCACAATAAATTATCAATTCATCAAAATAATTTTGATCACAATACTTAGGGCTACTCTCAATTGTAAAATCATTTCGCCAGTTTTTCCAATTGCTTAGAGGGGTTAAAACCACCACCAACTCTTCTTCTAGATTTGAGAATTCAAACTGCTGCTTCCAAAACCCTTTCTCCTCCATTTTAAATATTTGGGTAGTCTGATTTTGGTCTTTAAAAGTGATAGTAATATTATTTTTCCAATCTATATCAATACTTCCTTTTTCAACCTCTTCTTCTGAGATAAAATATTTTGAACCCCAATAATTTTTGGGCTCAATTTTTATCTTCTTGTTGTCGTATTTGACAAAAGCTTTTTTAGAAAACCATTTAGGGTGAACAAGTTCTAGAATTTTTTTTTCATTCTTTTCGTATATAAAGTTACCGCGAGAAGAAGTTGAAACAATCTTCATAATTCAAGAGTTTGATAATTTATTTTTGATGAAACTTATCCGACACAAAACTTAACACTTCTGGCAGTGCAGATCGCCAATAAGTCCAGTTGTGGGCACCATCTCTAACCCTATACTCGTGTGGGACCCCTCGTTTCTTTAGCGCTATATGAACC
>CALKFX010000152.1 GCA_938084875.1 uncultured Flavobacteriales bacterium
CTTATCGTCTGCCTTACGAACTAACTCCACTGATTGGAAAGGATCAGGTGATTGTGCTCGTGCATATACAACACCAGTAGTAATATTATTTAAAGCGCCCGGCTCTAAAACAAATGGACCAGCAGCTTGTACAAATCTTCTATCACCTTGTGGATTAGGTGTACTACCAGGACCTGTAGGGTATTGTTCGGACCAGTAATCAAAAGGAACAGTAGATCCGCCCCCAGCAGAAACAGTTCCCCAATTTAATGGATCACTATCTCCTGGAAAACAATAGTTAGTAACTAATGAAGTTGCATTTGCATCAGATGCATTTCCTGTCCCTCCATAAACAAACGGAGTATTATCTTTCCAGAAGCCAAGCATGTAGTTATAAAAATCAACCCCAGTATTTGGATCCCCATAAATTGTAGAATTAAGAGTTCTATCAAAATAAACAAACCTTTTCATACCAAATCGTTCATTATCTATAACACCATCTCCATAACCTATACCCAAACCTTGATAAGGAATACCTCCAAGATTTCTAGCAGATGACACATCAGTTGTCAACGGATTGTCAACACCGTCATTATCTTGATAAGGGCCTTCAAAAAAATCAACTCCAATAGCAGGAGTGTAACCTGGGATAGCATACTGACATCCATCATCATTTGCATCAGCATTGTATTGATAACTCAATCCTCTTTGGACATCACACCCTACATAATCATCTTCAGAACAACCTATATCAGAATCTACCCAAACAGCGAAATAAGTATTGTTTAAGGTATAATAACTTCTATTTATAAGTTCGTAATTATAAAATGTCATAGAGTTTACTTCATCGTTGGTAGCAAAAGCAAATGCTTGAGCTTTAATTTCCATTCCTATAGGATCTGCACCCGTTTCTGTATGAATATTTCCTTTGTCGTTAAAAATCCACCACATATTAAAGTCACCATAAAGTGTTACTCTTCTACTTGTTCTACAATCAATCTGACCAGTTAAATCATACCAAGGATAGTCCCCATCTACAGGATTATAAATGCCATCATTATTTCTATCGTAAAAAGGAGCTAAATTGAAATCATAAGATTGATTTAAGTCTAGGTCGTTATTAAAATTACCAGGCCATTGTAAAATACTAGATGGAACTTGATAATCCGGATATTCAACACCAGCATCGCAGTTAGGATCATTAGAACATTCATACCAAGCATTAAAAAGTTCTATATCTTGTCTTTCAGTTATATAAAAATTATCATATTCCATACAAACTTCTGGTGAAATATCTGCAAACCCCCAGTCAAGAGTTCCTTGAGTAACGTCAAACGATCCACCTCCATCAACAGAAAGAGGACCTGCCCAAAAGTCATTTCCACTACGGAAAGTTAACGCAGCAATTCTTAGTTGGTTATTTGGATCTGTTCCTCCCATCCAAAGAGCACCAGCATAAATAACAGTTTCTCCAGAACCTTTTGGGACCTCATATGCTGCATCATTTCTTGACCTATCTTGCCACATAGAACCACCAGTTTCTATTAAAGCGGAGACGTTATTAAATTCCAAAAATTTCTTTCCAGTTGCAGGCGTACAATTAGCAGCCCTTGATACAAGAGAATTATTTTTATTGGATTTTTTTCCAGAACTATTAGGATCGTTCCATGCATAAGTAGGATTAGCAACAAATAATGTGCTAACAAATAATAATATTAAATATTGTCTCATATACTTTTTATAATATTTATTAAAAATCTAATTTTACACCCAACCTTATTTGTCTAGGTATTCCAAAATTATATGGATTATTGGCCTTCATAGCGTAATAATATCTAAAAACTTCTTCATTGTTTTGGGTACTAATAGATGTTTGGAATCTTGCAGCATTTAAATAACCATCATCTCCTGCATTTCCAGTAGCTCTATAAACATTGGTAATATTTAATGTGTTAAAAACATTGGTCATTAACAAGTACACATTAAGATTGGCAGTTTTATTTTTGGAATTTTCCTTGCCAAACTCCAAGGTAATATTTCTGTCTATTTGAAGATCTCCTCTGAAATTCCATGGCTTTCTAGACCCTAGTGGTTCTCCCTCTAAAATTGGGACTGGATTAGAAATTAAAGCAGCACCAGTTATTCTTTGTTGTCTGGAGTATGGCATACCTGAAGCGAAATTTGCTACTAGGTTAAGTCCTGTATTTTTGAAAATTTCTTTTCCTGCAATTCTAGGACCATCGTAACTAGATCCAGAACCATATCTATAATCAAGAGCTGTAATAATTTGATGTCTTTGGTCATAAGTGTATGGATAAATCGTTCTAAGGTTTGGTTGATCAGAAGCAATCAAGTTTTGTGCTGCATATGGGTTAGAACCTGTTCCATCAGCAAACTGTAACGTGTATGATGCTCTCATTGACATATTGCCAGTTCTTCTTAAATCATAAGCAACTGTTAAACCTTTAATTGTTCCAAAATCTATGTTTCCCCATGTAGAATATGTTTGAGGATAAGCTCCAATTTTATTAACTAACGCAACCTGATTTCTTTGTTCTCTATAAAACCCTGAAATTTTTAAAGAGGACCTAATATTAAGAACTTGCTGAAATCCAATTTCATAATCAATTGTCTTTTCAGGAAGAAGACTAGGATTATTTACAGTTCCAATATTTCCAGTTTGTAGATAAAAATAATCTATAGGATTTAATCTGTTTCCTGTAGTAGGTCTTTTAGTTAATACATCGTAATGCGCAAAAAATAGAGCCTCATCAGAAATTGGAAAAGAAAATGCAATTCTAGGCATTATGTTAATTTGAGGCTTGTAATCTTCAAATGCATTAGAACTAACATCATCATCAGTAGAAACTCCCTGAACCAAGTATGGCTGAGGAACAACATAACCACTTGGCGTAATAGACTCTAAATCGTTCACAGCTACACCATTAGATGTATACCATTGATTCCCTTCTCTATAACCCATTAAAGTTGTTGGGTCTTCTATATCATTTATATAAACTGTAGCAGTAGAAGGAATATTTGTAGGATGGGTAACGGACTGTCCATTTATATCACTAACCTCTCCAACAGTTCTTGTTGGGTACAAAGAAAAATCGTCTTTTAAAACTTGTTGATTTGCATCAAACCTATCTACTCTTACACCAACATTAAATATTAAGTCGTCAAAAGCAAATTTGTCCATAATATATCCAGCAATGTAGATTGGTTCAAATGCACCAATTGGTCTAGTATAATTACCATATTCATCTTTTTTGTTAAAGAAATCGTCAAAACTAGGTCTTCCAGAAATTTTATCGCCTTTATGATCGTAACCATAATAAGTTACGTAGTTGTTTCCAGAGTTTAATAGTTCATCTGCGCTGAACATATCTAAACTAAACTCAGATGGATCCATTGCATCAATATTGATAAACTCAGTACCATTAGGGTCTAAACCTAGACTGTTTCTTAAATTATAATCAAAAAATGATTGAGGATCAGATCCGGAATAAGTACCCGGTGCCGTATTTAAAGTTTCAAAACTTATTTGAGTAAATGATCCAAAGTTGTTGTAAATAGGTTGGCTCTCATCAATTCCTCTACCATAATCTGTATGAGAATTAGCAAGCTGTCTCATTAAACCCCAAAGTCCTATAGGTGCTACTCCAAAATACCTATCTGTTCTCTGCTCATATTCAAATCCCAAAGAAAGAGCATGGTCTCCAATATCTGCTGAACCTACAGCAGTTATCCTGAATTGAGAATTATCAGATTGGTTAGATCCATTATATCCGTATCCAATATTTTGCCAGAGACCATATACGTTAGTTGGTCTCCTTCCATTTAAAAGTGCTCCACCGTCTAAAAGTTGGGTAATATTTTCATAATTTCCAGCAACTTCATCATAAAGAGAAAAGTACTGAGTTGTTATAGCAGCCATATCAGCATTGGTGGTTGAGGGTGTAAAGGAAATAGAATCATCATTAACACCAGTTTGAACAAGATCTAAAACTCCATTTCCATCAAAGTCAGAAAACTCATAAGAAGGTGTTTTTGCAATATCAAATTTTCCTATATGTCCATAGTTGAAATAATTATCTCCATGGACATTGTCTTCTACCCAACCGTAGTTTCTAGAATAGTCTACCATAATTGTATAGTAAGCATTTTTTACTCCAGTTTGAGAGTTAGCATCTTCAGCTACATTTTGAAAACGTTGTGTAAATTTTCCATAAGCTCTCCAATCAAAATCTCTATAATTGGCTAAATTATCGTAATTCATAAGCGAACTTTCCCAAGAGGCTCCATTACGATCTGAATATGCACCAGAAGCTCCAAATGAGATATTCATATTTGGTCCAGCATTAACATCAATTTTTCCTGCTAAGGAAGCTGTAGTTCTATCTACATTTTGACGATACTTAACTTTTTCAAATGCATCTTCAGTCAAAAAATCTGTATTGTAATAAGCCCCGAATCCTAATCCAGTTGGCCTTAGCGGCCCCATTTTAGAAGGATCTATAAGCGAATCTCTGTATGCTGGCTTAAGTCTATATTGATCACCAGCAAGAGGTCTTGGATCTAATACATGGTTAAAGTTTCCCGAAACAAAAAATCCAAGAATAGGATCTGTTTTCTTTCCAGTACTATCTTTTTTCATAAGCAAAGGACCTGAAAAAGTTCCTTCAAAAAGATTGAATGCATTATTATCTAATCCATAAACATTTTCATTTAGTGCAATACCGGAACTTACAACCTCAACTCCTCCAAAATAAGTTCTTGAAGCCCCTCTGGTTGTAATTGAAATAATACCTCCTGTTGCATCTCCAAAATTAGCTGGAACTCCACCAGTCATAACACTTACTTCTTCAATAGCAGATTTAGGTAAATTGGTAGAACCTCGAACTTTAATACCATCGATATAATAAAAAGTTGCGTCATCTCTAGATCCTCTCACAGATGTAATGTTACCATTTGCATCCGATTGCACACCACCAACAGTACTTGCAATAGAACCTGCAGATCTTCCAGGCATTCTTGCTAAATCTTCTCTCGTAACAGTTCCACCAGAAGCACCACCGTCCTTATCAATCAGAGGAACTTTATAACTAACTATTTCCACTTCCTTTAAAAGCTCTGTTGCTTCTTTTAAATATATTGGAGATAATGGCAATAATTTGCCTCCCTTGACAATTAATCCTTCAATTCTGTAGGTTTGATATCCTACAAATTTAATTTCAAGAGTGTAAGATCCAGCAGAGATATTACTAATTTTAAAAACCCCATCGAAATCAGTAGTTGCTCCTCCCCTAATATTTCCGTTTTGGAAAAGTGCAACATTTACAAATGGAAAGCCTTCTTTCAATTCATCAAAAACTTTACCTTTTATACTACCTCCCTGAGGTTGAGCATAACTTACAAAGCATAAAACAAAAAGAGATACGGATAATAAAAATATTTTTCTAAGCATAGTCTGTTATCTTTAAACTTGAACGTAACGTAAAATCGTCCCACAAATTAAACAATAATTAACGAATTTTTAACATTTAGTCCATTTAAATTCAAAAAGTTTAATCCTCATTTTTATTTTCTTTACGTTGAGAGAAAGCTTTCTTCCTATTAACCCAAACTTGCCATGTTGTTACCACAGGCTTGCCTGCTAATAATCTTTGAGATTTTTTCAAAGTTTGCTTCATTCTTTTTCTTGTTGGTTTTGTTTGTTTTAACACGTGACTTTTTAGCAAATCTTTTCTAGAATTTTCTTGATACTTTATATTATAATTTTGCTGCCTTTTTAAATCACTATAAGAGAAGCCTTCCACAACATCCTCGTTATTTCCAGGTATTTTGTAGTTTTGATTAATCGAACGATTATTTGACCCTACCAACTCACCCTCGTTTTGAGAGTAAATATTATTTACAATGATAAACACTGCAATAAATAATGAAAATTTTAAAACTATATAATTCATGAAAGGTATAATTTTCAAATTTAAAAATCTCTTTATATGTTTTTGTATAATACTTTTAAATAGTTGTACAAAAAATCAAAATATAGTTCCTTATGTATATGTAGACCAATACATAAATATTTCTTTGCCAAGTTATTCTTCATTAAATTCAATAGGTGGATGGACATACATTACTGGAGGAAGTAGAGGAATAATAATATACAGACAATCTTATGATCAATTTAGTGCCTATGACAGGCATTGCACTTTCAATGCAGACAATCCATGTGGAAAAGCGACTGTAGATTCTACAAATTCTTATGTTGAATGTGCTTGTGACAGTAGTCGTTATCAACTATTTGATGGACTAGTAATTCAAGGACCTGCTAGCTATTCTCTAAAAAATTATCAAACAAGTTTTAATGTTACTACCAATCAAATTCACATCTTTAATTAATGTATAAGATTCTGTATTCTTTTTTTATAATATTGGGATATTCTCAAGCTTTTACACAAATAAATAATGAAGTTGAAAGTAATGACTTTTCACATGCAATTTCCATTGGATGGAGTAATCCAATAAGCTCTATTTCAACATTATTTGACTCTAAAAATGAAGAAAAATTTGGAGTTCTCATCGATTATCAAATGAACATTTCAGAAAACAACTTTTACAGAGTTCATTCTAAATTTTCTCCATCCTATAAAAACCCAATGCTAAGTTTAAATAATTTTTTAATTAGCATTAGCAAAGGCAAATGGCTTTTTGAGAAAAGAAACACAAATATCGGTCATGGTTTAGGACCTTATTTTAGGTGTAATATATATAGAGGACAAGCTGTAGCGGGAACTCAAGTATTTTGGTCCTCAGACTATTTTGGCACAGGACTTGAGTACTTTATGTTTTTAGAATATCTAATTAAAAAAGATTTATTTATAAATGTAGTTGCCAATTTTAATATTGGATTTCATCAATATTACGAAGCTACAATTGTAAATAGCAGTGGGGGTAGTGCAGCACTAAGTCAAGAATATTGGGGGTTAAGGCTAGCAAACCAGCAACTAATTTCAATAGCTATTAAAAAATATTTATAATTTACTTTTAAAAATAATTCCAGGAACTATTATTTCCTGTTTAGTGCTTTCAGTCCAAAAATTGTTTTCTAAATTAACATCTGCAAGTCTAGTAGATGGGTCAATTTGAATTTTTTTAATTTCTTCTAATGAAAAATCTACTTCAAATTCATAGTATTCATATACCCAAGGCCAATCTGATATAGTCTTAAAATTATCTCCTATCATATCATTTTTCTTTGACCCACGCATAATCCTAAGAGGAATATTATACCAAACAGCATTGGAATCAATGGTGACAAGACAAATATCTAAAGGCATTGGAATTCTTCCTTTTTTCTGAACCAAAATTTGAGTTTTTTGACCAATAGGCTTAACTCTTGCAATGGCATAATCAATTGTGTTAGTAGTTTGGGTAAATTGCTCAAAATACCAATCTAATTCTAATCCACTTTCCATCTCCATAATTTTCTTAAAATCAGATGGTTTAGGGTGTTTAAACTTCCATATATCAAAATATTTTTTCATGCCAATTTTTAAAGCTTGCGAACCAATTATATAACCCAATTGATGCAGAAAAACTGAGCCTTTATTGTAGGCATTTACACCATAAACATAATTTAAGTTATAAAAATCAGCATGGGTCGATAATGGTTCTTTATAACTAGATTTTGCAACATTAGAATAGCTCTTATACTGTCTGTAAAGAGGGTTTAAAACATTTTTTTTATATAAATAGTTTAGCACTTCATATTGCGCATAAGTACAAAAACCTTCATCCATCCATTCATATTTAGACTCGTTAGTCCCAAGAATTCCTTGGAACCAGCTATGAATAGCCTCGTGAACAGTAACACTTACCAATCCTTTGAATGACCCCCCAGCAGTAATTAAGGTGCACATTGGATATTCCATACCTCCATCGCCTCCTTGAATAATTGAATACTGTTTATAAGGATATTCGCCATAATTTTCATTCATATATTCAAAACATTTTACTGCATATGGTTGTAATCGTTTCCAATTGTCATTTAAAGAGTCGTTTTTGTGCAGAAAATGAAGTATAGTTCCATTTTCAAGTGAAGTTTGTTCATGAATAAAAAACGGATCTGCAGCCCAAGCAAAATCGTGGACATTTTCAGCTTTAAAATGCCATTTTAGTTTATTTGAATTGCCCTTTTTTTCTTTCTTTTCGGTTTCATATCCATGTCCTATTTCATTTGGATTTTGAAGAATTCCAGTTCCTCCTAAAACAAATGAACTGTCAATATTAATCTCAACGTTGAAATCTCCCCATACTCCGTAAAATTCTCTACCTATATATGGATTTGTATGCCAACCTTCCAAATCATATTCACACATTTTGGGATACCACTGAGTCATAGAATAAGCTACATCTTCTTTATTATACCTCCCAGTTCTTCGTATTTGAATTGGAATTTGACTTTTACAATCAATAGATAAATTTAATTTCTTACCAGGCTTAATAGGTTTATTTAAAAAAATCTCCAAGATGGTCCCATCTTGAAAAAAAGTCAAATTATTGGAACCATTTTTTACACTAATAATATTTTGGAATCCAATTTCGTTTTTATCAAGGTTATAAATTCTGTCCACCACTCTAGAATCAGGATCAGCAATTGATCTTGATCTTACATCCATCATAGAGCCCGGCTGGAAAGCATTGTAATATAGGTGCATATATACTTTAGACAATTCATCAGGTGAATTATTGGTATATGTAATTTCTTGGTGAATATCAAATTGATGACTTTTATGGTCAAAGTCAATGTTCATATCGTATTTTATTTTCTGTTGCCAATAACTATCTTGTGAAAAAGATGGTAACGAATAAAATAGTATTAAAAGTAACCAAATTAAAACTCTCATATAAACATTTCTTTTTTTAGATTCAACCATTCAAAAGTACTGTTGCAAAAAATATCATCAACAACAGATTCTTCTAAATTCATTCGATTTATAAACTCTCCTATTTCTAAATCACCTAATGGAAATGGATAATCACTTCCTAATGTAACTCTTTTAGATCCTTGCATTTTTAAAACATAATGGAGCATATCTTGATCGTGGGTAATACAATCTACCCAAAAATGACCACAATATTCTCTCGGGTTTTTTTGGTTATCTACAGCAACAAGATCTGGTCTGCAATTAAAACCATGTTCAATTCTTCCAATGGTTGATAAAAAAGATCCACTGGCATGGCAAAAGTTGACTCTTAATTTTGGAAACTTGTCAAAAATTCCTCCAAATATCATAGAGCACATTGCACGAGAAGTTTCCGCAGGCATTCCAACTAGCCAAGGAAGCCAATATTTGTTCATATTTTTCTTACCCATCATATTCCATGGATGAACTAATACGGCCAATCCAAGCTTTTCACAGGCTTCCCAAACTGGAAAAAAATCAGGTTCATTTAAATTTTTATCTTCAATATTAGATCCTATCTGCACCCCATTAAGTCCTAATTCTTTGATTCTAAAAAGTTCTTGAACTGCAAGCTCTGGATCTTGCATGGGCAAAGAGCCTAAACCAATGTATTTTTTAGGATATTTATTTACTAAATTGGCTAAATCATCGTTTAAAAATCTAGCGACTTCTAGACCATCTTTTGGTTTTGAAAAATATGCAAATAGAACAGGAATTGTGCCTACTACTTGCACTTGAGTAGCATATTTTCCATACTCATTCATTCTAATTTCAGGGTCCCAACAATTGTGATTTATTTCTCTGAAAAAGTTATCTCCCTGCATCATATTGGCCCAGCCAGGTTTATGATGTTCTAATCTTATAAAACCCTCATAACCAAACTTTTTCTCCCAGTCTGGAAGGTTTTTTGGAATTATATGAGAATGCATATCTATTTTTAGCATATTGTAATTTTAAGGCATTGGATCATAACCTGATCCTCCCCATGGATGGCATTTAGAAATTCTTTTTAAAGCTAACCAAAATCCAACAAAGGGGCCTTTTAATTTAATAGCATCTATTGCATAATTGGAGCAGGTAGGGCTGAATCTACAAGTACTGGGGAAAAAAGGAGAAATAAATTTTTGATACAACCATATGGGGGTAATCAATATATATCCCAATATTTTGGACATTATTTAATTCCTAATTTCTTTTTAATATCATTTGGCAATACATCTTTATGAACTTGAATATTTAAAGTTTTATACTTTACATATGGGAATGAAGCAAAGAAATAGCCATCTCTATCATTGCTTTCTCCCCATGAATTTTTAACTATAAAATACTTAGTTCCTTTTTGATCTTCTACTAAGCCAGTAACATGCATTCCATGATCATCCGTAGTCTCTTGATTATCGAATGCAATTTGTCTATCTTTTTGGGTTATATTTCTCTCTTTTACAGGTGAATTAAAGGCATTGCTAACTCTAATAGCACCAGCATCGTTAAATCTTTTACTATCCTTTCCAGATTTTTGGATAGTAGATTCATCTTCTGGAACAATTGCCAAAGCATCTCTATAGCCAAAACCTTTTTCCGAAACATCTGCTCCCCAGCTAAAAGTATAGCCGTTCATTATAGCTTGCTCCATTACATTCATAAATTCATCAAGAGGTAAATTGTAGCTAGACTGCATTGCCCAATTGTCTTGAACCTCTAACACAAATTGACTGTAAAATGGGTGATGAGAAAATGAAGTGATAGAAATATAATCATCCATATTTAGTCCTAAGGACTTTGAAAAAGATTTTGGATTGTATTCCTTTCCTTTATAAGTGAAATTAAAATTTTCTATATCACTAGGAAGCTCCCCTAAATATGCATCCAGGATACCTTCAATACCATTTTTCCAAACTGGAGTTAATTTTCCATTTTGAGGTTTTTTCGCCAGTGCTTTTACAGCAGCATCTAATACTGCCTCCATTTCTGAATGCTTATGAGTAGTACTTCCATAATTCAGACCTTTATATACTTCTTCAGGGACAATACCATATCTTTTAATAACCCACGGTATATCGTGAAATGCTCCACCTGGACCAAAAGTAAAAGTACCATACATTCTCAAGTAATTTTCTGCTTTTCCCAAATAAGCATTTCGGGCAATAAACATTTCTGAAAGATTATGACGTTCGTTTTTTAATCTTATAATTTCCGATTCGAAAAATGATAATGAAGAAAAACTCCAGCATGTACTAGTTCTTCCTTGATCTTGAACGTCTGTAGCTTCTAAATCTTTAAGCACTTTGAATTTATAATCGCTACCTTTTCTGTTAGTCTCAAATTTTTCTTGAGAAAAAACACCTAAAGACATAAACGAAATAGAAATAATTAAAAGATTTTTCATGTTTATTTATTTTTATTATTAAATATTTTTAATGTTGAACCGTCGTCATATATTTGAATTTGTAGAGAATTTCCAGAACCTTCTCTACCCAATACATCTACTTTTTTTATCAATTTTTTTTCTCTTTTTAAATCACTAATCCCAACCAAATTGCTCTCACACAATTGTACATTTAAAAACGTAGGAGTTGCACTGTAAATATCCACATTTATGGACTTACTTTCATAACCCTGAGCGCTAAAATTAACTAAATAATTACCTGGGCTCAAATATCTGTGGTAATTCCCCACTGGCAAATTTGAATAAACGTGAGAACTGTCATAGTCGTGGCCAAAAATCTCAACTCGAGCACTTATTGGTAGTCCAGTTACAGAATCTGTTACTATTCCTCTAAGACCATTTAATGACTCTTCTATATAATTAATTAAAGAAGCTTTATTTGCATTCCAATAATTTGGCAAAGTAGAAGGATTTGGAACCTTAGTTGAGGAAAGTTCAATAGTTGATTCTCTACATCGTTTAAAATAATTCATAAAATCTTGTCTTCCTCCATCTACCTCATACCATACCCAACCATTAGTGAGTCCATTGTTTAAATCATTAAAATATCCCAAAGGACCGTGTTGATGAACAGTATCTGCATAGTTAGAACCAATATTTTGCCACCAAGAATCGTCTGCAGTTAAATTTGACCAAGTATCCCAAGGATAATTAAAGACTTCTGCTCCAGTGTGAAAATTACATGACATACTAAAAGGAATAGAATCCGAAAGATTCATAAAAATTATTGTTTCTTCTTGCCACGGATTTCCATCTGGATGATCGCCATCTACAGGATCTGGATAATTCCTATTTAAATCAATCCAATTCGCATTGCCTCTCACCGCACCATTAACTGAGAGATCACTTACCGCAAATGCTCCATCTGGATTAGCTAAAGGGTTAATCCATAAATCTACTCCGTCAACAATATTAGTGTAATTGCCAAGACTATAGCCGTTTAATATTTCATCAATCAATCTCAACATTAAAACGTAGCCAGTTAGCTCATTTCCATGCATAGAAGAAGTATATAAAAACGAAGGTTCATTTTCAGGAATACCAACATTATTAGATATTTGAACAGCTAAAATTTTATGTCCAGAATTTAATGTTCCAAGATTATGAAGTTTGCAAATTGATGGAAAAGAATCGGCAAATGCTTGCATCATATTTTCGTATTCTTGATAATTTGGGTAAAAATTCCAGAAAGATCTGGATGTGGTAGACTCCAGTATTTGTGTTTCGTTATTTAATATTTCAAATGGAATTTCTAAATCTAAAAAATCAATAAATTCTTTTTTATTTGCGTAAGCATAAATCTTTTGAGCATTTGATTTATGATCTATAGAAATAATTTTACTAACAGCATTAATATTTTTTGGAGGGTCGAAAGAAAAATATTGTTCTCCTTTATTACTAAATAAAGAATCTACTAAACTGCTTTGAGAAAAAAAACTGTTTACTACAAACAATAGACTAGAAATAAATAAAATTTTATTTGCATTAAAGAACTTCATATTTAATCAATTTTAAAGGTTGTCCCTACCTTAGAATCTTTAAGTTGAATACCAATTTCATCTAATTCAATTCTTATTTTATCTGATAATTTAAAGTCCTTATTAGCTCGTGCATCCGATCTCATTTTAATTAGCAACTCTAACGTCTCTTCTAATTTTTCCTTATATTGATTTGCAGATTCGTTAACATTTTGAAGACCTAAAATCTCGAAGACAAATACATTAATAGAGTTTTTAATAATCTCTAAGTCTTTTTTATTAACTGTAGAGCTACCATCTTTCACCTGATTTATAAATTTTACCACCCTAAATAGTTCTGCAATTAAAATTGGAGAATTAAAATCATCATTCATTGCATTGTAACAATTCTCTTTCCACGATTCCACATTAAAATCTGAGGTGATTGAAGAGGTGCTCAAAGTTTCTAAAATTCGGATACTTTCCATTAGTTTATTATATCCTTTTTCAGAAGCAAGTAATGCCTCATTTGAAAAATCTAAAACACTTCGATAATGTGCCTGGAGGATGAAAAACCTAACACAACCAGCAGAAAAACTTTTACTTAAATGTTTGCTATTTCCAGTAAAGAAATCATTTGGCAAAATAAAATTTCCTGTAGATTTAGCCATTTTTTGACCATTTAAGGTAAGCATATTTGAATGCATCCAAGTATTAACTGGGCTGCTATTATTACATATTTCAGATTGAGCAATTTCACATTCATGATGAGGGAATTTCAAATCCATACCGCCTCCATGAATATCAAATTTTTTACCTAAATATTTAGTACTCATTGCAGTACATTCCAAATGCCAACCCGGAAAACCAATTCCCCATGGAGATGGCCATCTCATTATATGTTGTGGCTCTGCACGTTTCCAAAGAGCAAAATCTTGTGGGTTTTTCTTATCAGACTGCCCATCTAGCAAACGAGTATTGTGAATTAAATCTTCGATTTTTCTTCCACTTAATATTCCATAGTTGTTATCTTGATTGTACTTTAAAACATCAAAATAAACTGATCCATTAACTTCATAGGCAAATCCCTTGTCTACAATTTGCTTGATAATTTCTATTTGCTCAATAATATGGCCAGTTGCAGTAGGTTCAATACTTGGCGGTAAAAAATTAAAACGATTTAAAGTATTGTGAAAATCTACAGTATAGCGTTGTACGACCTCCATAGGTTCAATTTTTTCTATCTGTGCTTTTTTTGCTATTCTGTCTTCTCCTTCATCAGCATCATTTTCTAAATGTCCTGCATCGGTAATATTCCTAACATATCTCACCTTGTAACCTAAATGCAATAAGTATCTGTATACCATATCAAAGGACATAAATGTTCTTACATTCCCAAGATGAACGTTGCTATATACAGTAGGACCACAGACATATATTCCAACATGATCTTTTTCAATTGGGATGAATTTCTCTTTTTTAGAAGATAGAGAGTTATATATATATAAATCCTTCATTAATGATTTGCAGTAATTAATTTACAATTCTATTTAACTTAACAACATTATTATTTGCATTTATTTTCTCAATATTAAATTATTTCTTTTTCTTGAGAAATGGAAATTAGGTTGTAATCTTAAAATATCATTTTTATTTTTAAGATATTTGAACAAATATAAAGAGGCTTTTTAAATCAACTGAAAAAAGACATCTTTTTTATTGTCAATTATTTTACAAAGAAATAAATTACTTTTAATTATAAGTTTTGCCATTACAAAAAATATTTAAAGGAACTAACTATAAAATTGGTGTCTGGGAATTTAATGAAGATGAATTTAATCTTAATCATTGTAAAATCATTCATCCTAATTATCATAAAGATTTTATAGATTATAAAAACAATAGCAGAAAATGGGAGATTTATGGTGTAAAACTTCTTTTTAATGAACTTATAGATAATGAAATATTAATTTCAAAAAATGGAATTCCTTATATAGAAAAATCCAAAAAAGAGATTTCTATTAGTCACACAAAAAATACAATTGCAATGATTATTGCAGATTTTCCCTGCGGAATAGACATAGAACAAAACAATAGGAACACCTTGAAAATAAAACATAAATTCACAAATAAAGAAGACTTTGATGATGGTAATAATTTAAAAGAGTTACTAAAAAAATGGTGTATAAAAGAGGTCCTATATAAATCTAAAAGAGACAATTCAGTTTTATTTAATAATCATTTAATAGTCAAAAAAAGTTCTGATGGATATAAAGGCTTTTGCCGTCATCCAAATTTTTCATTCTCTAGTAATATAAAAGTATCCAACTTTCGAAATTATTTTTTAGCTTTCAATACAGATTATATCCTTGGTAATGATTAAGAAAATTATAAAAAATAAAATATCAAAAGGAGAAAAACAATGGTGTGTTTTAATTGATCCTGATAAAATTGTTTTTGAGCAAATAAGCGAACTAATTTCTCTTACAAATAATTCTAGCTGTGACTTTATTTTAGTTGGTGGGAGCTTAATTAATCACCAGATGTTTGATGATTTTTTGAAGGAAATTAAAACTCTTTCCTGTAAGCCTGTTTTAATTTTCCCAGGAGATAACCAACAAATTTCTAAGTATGCAGATGGCATATTTTTATTGTCTCTTATAAGTGGAAGAAACCCAGAACTTTTGATAGGACAACATGTGAAATCAGCATTTAGAATCAAAGCTAGTAACGTTGAAATTTTACCATGTGGTTATATTCTTGTAGAAGGAGATAATTTAAACTCAGCAATTTACATGAGTGAATCTCTTCCAATACCAAAAAATAAAAGTTCTATTGCTGCTGCAACTGCTTTAGCAGGTGAACAATTAGGACTTCAATATATTTATTTAGATAAAGGGTCAGGTGCAGAAGAAAACATTGGAAAGAAAATGATAGCCGAAGTAAAAAAAACAATAGGTATCCCATTAATTGTTGGTGGTGGCATCAATAGTCAAGAAGACTTAGAAAATGTTTGGGACGCTGGTGCAGATATTGCAGTTATAGGAACTTCTATTGAAAAAGATTTTAAAAATATTTTTCTTTACAATAAAAGACCAGCAAAATGATTTTGGGCAAATACTTTAAGTGCATTGCTTTTGGTTTAGTAATTTTAACAAACTCTGCATTTGGACAAGAAATATCAAGAAAAGAATATATTGAAAAATACTCTTCCCTAGCAGTAAAACAAATGCATCAATATAAGATTCCGGCTAGTATAACTTTAGCGCAAGGTATATTAGAAAGTAACAATGGAAATTCAAGACTGGCTATAAAAGCAAATAATCATTTTGGTATAAAGTGTCATGGATGGGAAGGGGCAGAAATATTTGCCGACGATGATAAAAAGAATGAATGTTTTAGAAATTATAAAAATGTCTTGGAATCTTTTGTCGACCACTCCCTTTTTCTTAACAAATACAGCAGATATGAATTTCTTTTTGACTATAAAATTACAGATTATAAATCTTGGGCAAAGGGTCTAAAAAAAGCTGGTTATGCAACCAACAGCAAGTATCCAGAGCTTTTAATAAAAATTATTGAAGAAAATAAACTGTATCAATTTGATAAAGAAAAAATTGATAAGAATTTGATATCAGGCAAACGAAATATTTACATGCATCCCAACAAAATAAAATATGTAATCTCTCAAAATCAAGAAACTTATTCAACAATTGCAAAAAGCTTAAATATTAAATTAAAACAAATACTGAAGTATAACGACGACAATAAGCTGTCTGTACTAAATGTAGGTACTAAAGTATTTATTCAACCTAAAAGAAATAGATCTAAGCAAAGAATTCATGTAGTGAATAAAGGAGAAGATTTAAGATCAATTTCTCAAACTTATGGCATTAAAATGAAGTCGTTGAAAAAAAGAAATGAATTAATTTTAACAAATAGCTTAAATAATGGGGATAAATTAAGATTAAGATAATTTTTTCTATTAACATTGTTAAAATTCAATTACATGATTTCATCTGAACAACTTAAAGTTATTAAAGATCGCCTGGAAGCGCTAAGGGGGTATCTTTGACATTGATCTGAAAAGAGAATTAATCAAAGAAGAGGAATTAGTAACCCAAGACCCTGAGTTTTGGAATGATCCAAAAAAGGCTGAAGTAGTATTAAAGTCTATAAAAAACAAAAAATTGTGGGTGAAGTCTTACGACAATTTAAAAACCAACCTTGAGGACACAGAAGTTTTATTTGATTTCTTTAAAGAAGGTGAATCTTCTGAAGAAGAAGTCTTAAGTCAACATAATAAGTTAGTTGAAAATTTAGAAGATTTAGAGTTAAAGAATATGCTTTCTTCAGAAGAAGATCATTTAGATGCAATTCTTCAAATTACCGCTGGTGCAGGTGGTACAGAAAGTTGTGATTGGAGTGCAATGCTAATGAGAATGTACTTAATGTGGTGTGAGAAGAACGGATATAAAGTTAAAGAAATTCATTCTCAAGATGGGGATGTAGCTGGAATTAAAACGGTAACTCTTGAAATTTCTGGAGATTCTGCATTTGGGTATTTAAAAGGTGAAAATGGAGTTCACAGGCTAGTTAGAGTAAGCCCTTTTAATGCACAGGGTAAAAGAATGACTTCTTTTTCATCCGTTTATGTGTATCCAAGTGTTGACGATACCATAGAAATAGACATTAGTCCAGCTGATATCAGCTGGGACACTTTTAGAAGCGGAGGTGCAGGAGGACAAAATGTTAATAAAGTTGAAACTGGGGTACGTCTAAAACATGCACCAACCGGAATTGTTATCGAAAATACTGAAACTAGATCTCAACTAGGCAATCGAGAAAAAGCAATGCAATTATTAAAGTCTCAACTTTATGAGCTAGAATTAAGAGCAAGAAGAGAAAAACAAGATGAAATTGAAGCTGGAAAAAAGAAGATTGAGTGGGGATCTCAAATTAGAAGCTATGTATTAGATGACAAAAGAGTCAAAGATCATAGAACAAATTTTCAAAGCAATGATCCGTTTAAAGTACTCGACGGTGAATTACAGCCATTTTTAAATAATTACTTAATGAGTTATGGAAAATCAAAATAAATGAAATATTATCACAACAATAGATGTCGTAAAAGTAGAGAAGGATTGGCTTTTCTAGAATCTAAAAACATACAACCTGAAATTATTAATTATTTAGAAAATAAAATTTCTAAAGAAGAGTTGATAGATCTTTTAAAAAAATTAGATATGTCTGCATCTGAGCTTATCAGAAAAAGTGAAGCAGTTTACAAACAAAATATTAAAGGAAAGTCCCTTTCTGAAAATGAAATAATTAATTGGATGATAAAAGAACCCAAATTAATGGAAAGGCCTATTCTAGTAAATAAAAATTTGGCTGAAGTAGGAAGGCCAAAAGAAAATTTCTTGAAAATTATTAATTAAACATCTTTTATGATGCCTCTTTTGGATAATTGAGCTTTGGTGATATCTATCAATCCCCATTGAACCCAAAGACCAATAAAACCACCTAAAAATAACAGCACCCAGAAAGCCATACCAAAGAAAAATAAAAATATTGCAGTACCTATAACCATAAATTTTAAATTTGAATAAAGTTTCTTTGAACTAAATTAGTAATAAAAATATTAAAATGAGCTTTAGAATCGAAAAAGATACCATTGGAGAAATTCAAGTTGAGTCAACTAAATATTGGGGAGCTCAAACGGAGAGATCAAGAAATAACTTTAAAATTGGCCCACCATCATCAATGCCATTAGAAATAGTGCATGCATTTGCCGTATTGAAGAAAGCAGCAGCCATTACTAATTTTCAGCTTGGTGTCTTAGAAGAAGATAAAAAAGATTTGATAGCCAAGGTTTGTGACGAAATCCTAGATAACCAATTAAACGATGAGTTTCCTCTTGTAGTTTGGCAAACTGGTTCTGGAACTCAAAGCAATATGAATGTAAATGAAGTCATTGCCAATAGAGCTCATGTTTTAAAGGGAGGTTCTCTAGATGAAGACAACACAACTTTAAAAGCGAATGACGATGTTAATAAATCTCAATCTTCAAATGACACTTTCCCAACTGCAATGCATATTGCTGCATATAAAATAATAATTGAAAAAACTATACCCGGAGTTACGGCACTTAGGAATACTTTAGAGAAAAAAGCATTAAAATTTAAAGATATTGTTAAGATTGGAAGAACTCATTTAATGGATGCAACTCCCTTAACTTTGGGACAAGAATTTTCTGGATATGTATCTCAGTTAGATCACGGTTTAAAAGCTGTAAATAATACCATGGAACATTTAAGTGAACTTGCACTTGGTGGAACTGCTGTAGGAACAGGACTAAATACCCCTGAAGGTTATGCGAAAATGGTGGCAAAAAACATTGCGGAACTAACAAATTTGCCATTCATATCTGCTCAAAATAAGTTTGAAGCACTTGCTGCCCACGATGCAATTGTAGAAACACATGGAGCTATAAAACAATTGGCAGTATCCATCAATAAAATTGCGAATGATATTAGGATGTTGGCTTCAGGACCAAGATCTGGCATTGGTGAATTAGTTATCCCTGCAAATGAACCTGGCTCATCCATTATGCCTGGAAAGGTAAATCCTACACAATGTGAAGCTCTTACTATGGTATGTGCTCAGATAATGGGAAATGATGTAGCAATAAGTTTTGGTGGAGCACAAGGACATTACGAATTAAATGTATTCAAACCCATGATGGCGAAAAATTTAATTGAAAGTGCAACAATTTTAGCAGATGCCACTTTGTCATTTAATGAGCATTGTGCTAAAGGAATTGAGCCAAACCATGCAAATATTGAAAAACTATTAAACAATTCGTTAATGCTTGTAACTGCTTTAAATACTAAAATAGGCTATTATAAAGCTGCTGAAATAGCTAATACTGCACATAAAAATGGCACAACCTTAAAAGAAGAAGCAATCAACTTGGGATATGTTACAGCAGAGGAATATGATCTATGGGTAGATCCTAAAAAAATGATATAATGAACAATAATAGATACATTTTAAGTATAATTCTAAATGTTACTTTGGCTGCACTTCTTTTTGTGGTAACCATTATGTATGCAATCAGAACACACCCAATTATAAAAATCTTGGCACTGTTTTTGAACATATTAGCAATATATAATACTTATAAAACAATAATTAATAAACCAAAATCATGAGTGAAATAGAAATAGAACCTAAAAATATTTTAAAAACAACATTATTCGGGGGGATAGGAATAATCCTAGTATCCTTATTTTTCATGTCATGGACAGATGTAAATCCAGGTGAAGAAGGATTTATATACAGACCATATACTGGTGGTATAGATCAAACTAATGTTTATACAGAAGGAACAGTTTTTATTGCTCCCTGGAATGAAATGATTACCTATAATATTCTTCAGCAAAGTAGAAACTATAGTTCGAAGGTGATGGAAAAAAATGGTATGGAAATAGGGATTGATGTAACTATCAATTACAATCCCATGCAAAATAATACTGCAAAATTACACTTAAAACATGGTAAAGCATTTGAAAGCTCTTTTATTGATGCTAAAGTTAGAGGAGTTATAAAAGACGTGATCGGACGATACACTTATGAAGAAATTTACTCTACAAAAAGAGAAGCTTTAGAAACAGAAATGGATACTATTTTCCAATCTGAATTTCCTGCTAATTTTATTTCTTATAATTTCTGTGAAATTGCAGATGTTAACTTACCTGATAATGTAAAAGTTGCAATTACTGAAAAAGAAACTCAAAAGCAAAGAAATCAAAAAGCTAAAGAGCTAGAGGAAGAACAGCAATATTTAGCAAATGCAGAAATAATGAAGGCTGAAGGTGAAAAGACAGCTGCTATTTTAAGAGCTCAGGGTAGGGCTGAGGAGATTAGATTAGTACAACAGCAGTTAACTAGATCACCAAACTATATAGAACTAGTCAAATGGAAAGGCTACGCAGATGGAAAAGGTTCTCCTTACGGGCAAGACAATGTTTTTGGAGCTGGAACATCTGTAATTAAAGGATTAAAATAACTTGATTTAAATAAATTGTTTGATATTTATTTATAGATACCTAGGCACCTTCGGGTGCCTTTTTTTTCTTTAAAAAATGCATGGTATCTTCTACTACTTTGTCATTCCACAACATTTTATAATGACCTATTTTAGAATATTTTATTAGCTGTGTTTTTTTCGAATTCATTTTTTTAATCTGTTCGGAATTTTTTATCGGGATAATTTTATCAAGTTCGTCATGGATCAAAAGCAATTTTGAAAAATCTATTAGCTTTAATTTTTCATCTATATTAATATTCTTGATTTCTTCATTAGCTAATAAATTTGCTTTCTGAACAAAATATGTGAAGGAATGAGTAGATAAACCAATCAAATTCTTAAATTCTTTAAAAATTTCTAAAATAGAATTTGGAGAGGTTAAAAAAACAATTTTATCTAATTTATAATTCAATTTTGACAAAGTATAAGTACAAACTGCGGAGCCAAAAGAGTGAGATATAACGCTGAAAGGTATATTAGGTTTTGTATATTCTATTACCTTATAAAAAGCTTCACTACACTCTACTAAGTTGGTATAATTTGATTTGTATTTTGCATGACCAGGTAATTCAAAGCTAATGACTCTGAAGTTATTCTTAGATAATTGAAAAGCAAATTTGGAAAGGCTACCAGCATTTGATTCCCAACCATGTAATAAAAAAACTAGATTCTTATTTTCTGAACCTATTTCATAACATAGTAGGTCTTCCTTTGAGGAACTAACTTTAAAGTGTTGGACTTCCTTATAAAACCTCTCCTCTCTTTTTCTTATAGTTTTTTTTTTAACTTTTTGAAATAATTTAAAAGCTTTTAAGCCAGCAAATTGTGGAGCAAATAAAGAAATAAACCTAAAGTAAAATCTTAAAATGAAAATTTGCCAAATCAACTTATAAAATGAGATTAATTAAAAACTGTAATACTTCCAAATAGTAATTGATAATAGAGATTATCTTACTTCTTTGTTACTTCAACAGTTTCTTCATTTTTAGCAACTGGTTCTGAGATTGCTTCTTTGTCTAAAGTAAACTTAATAGCATCTGTTGCGGACTTGGTTCTCAAATAATACATTCCTGTTTTAAGTCCTGCTTTCCAACCATAGAAATGCATAGAAGTTAATTTAGCAAAGTTGGCGTTCTCCATGAAGATGTTAAGTGACTGTGATTGATCAATAAATGCACCCCTGTCTGCTGCCATATCCAATAAAACCTTTTGAGAGATTTCCCAAGCAGTTTTATATAGATTTTTAATATTATCAGGTATTTCATCAATATTTTGTATGGAACCATTAGAAGCCATCAATTTATTTTTAAGACGGTCGTCCCAAATACCCAATTTAACTAAGTCTCTTAATAAATGCTTGTTGACAATAATAAATTCTCCAGACAAGACTCTTCTTGTATAAATATTTGAAGTGTAAGGTTCAAAACATTCGTTGTTTCCAAGTATTTGAGCAGTAGATGCTGTTGGCATTGGAGCCAATAATAGAGAATTTCTTACTCCATTTTTTTGAATCTCTTCACGTAACAGATCCCATTCCCATCTGTCAGAAGGCTTAACATTCCACATGTCAAATTGTAATATTCCTTGAGAGACAGGTGAACCTTTATAAGATTCATAAGGTCCTTTTTCTATTGCAAGATCTTTAGAAGCTGTAAGTGCAGCATAATAGATTGTTTCGAAAATATCTTTATTTAGTTGTCTAGCTTCTTCAGATTCAAAGGCTTGTCTCATTAAAATAAATGCGTCAGCTAAACCTTGAACGCCAATCCCAATAGGACGGTGTCTCATATTAGAATTTCTTGCTTCGGGAACTGGATAATAGTTGGCATCAATTACTTTATCTAGATTTCTAGTTACTCTGTAGGTGATTTTAAATAATTTTTCAAAATCAAACTTACCGTCAACAACAAATTTTGGTAACGCTATAGAAGCTAAATTACATACAGCAACTTCATCTGGAGAAGTATATTCAATAATCTCCGTACATAAATTAGAAGATTTTATAGTTCCTAAATTCTTTTGGTTGGATTTTTCATTGGCAGCATCTTTATAAAGCATGTACGGGGTTCCAGTCTCTATTTGACTTTCTAAAATTTTGAACCACAATTCTTGAGCTTTAATTGTTTTTCTACCCTTTCCCTCCGACTCATATTTTTTGTAGAGCTTTTCAAATTTCTTCCCATGTGTATCTGACAAACCAGGACATTCGTGTGGACACATTAAAGTCCAATCACCATTTTCCTCAACTCTCTGCATAAATAAATCTGGTGTCCATAAAGCATAAAACAAATCTCTTGCTCTTTGCTCTTCTTTACCGTGATTTTTCCTAAGATCTAAAAAGTCAAAAATATCTGCATGCCAAGGTTCAATATATATTGCAAAAGATCCTTTTCTTTTACCACCACCTTGATCTACATACCTAGCAGTATCGTTAAATACCCTTAGCATAGGAACTATACCATTGGATGTACCATTGGTCCCTTTGATGTAAGAACCAGTAGCTCTAATATCGTGGATAGAAAGTCCTATTCCACCGGCAGATTGTGAAATTTGAGCACATTGCTTTAATGTATCATAAATACCTGGTATACTATCCTCTTTTGTTGCAAGTAAAAAACAAGAAGACATTTGAGGTTTTGGTGTCCCAGAATTAAATAAAGTTGGTGTTGCATGGGTAAACCATCCTTCACTCATATAATTGTAAGTTTCTATTGCTGCGTCTAAGTCGTCTTTATGTATACCTACTGCAACTCTCATTATCATTTGCTGTGGTCGCTCAGCAACTTGACCTTTCAACTTCAATAAATAAGACCTTTCTAAAGTTTTAAAACCAAAAAAATCATATCTAAAATCTCTATCATAAATAATGGTGGAGTCTAAAACATCTGCATTTTTCTTGACAATTTTATAAACCTCATCAGATATGAGTGGTGCTTTTTCATTAGTCTTTGGATCTATATATTCATATAAATCTGTAACAGTATCTGAAAAAGACTTTTTTGTATTCTTATGTAAGTTTGAAACAGCAATACGAGAAGCTAAAAGTGCGTAATCAGGATGTGTTATTGTATTTGTTGCTGCAACCTCGGCTGCTAAATTATCCAACTCGCTAGTAGTAACTCCATCAAAGAGACCTTCTATTACCTTCATAGCAACTTTTTCTGGTGCTACTAGAGGATTTAATCCATAACAAAGCTTTTTAATTCTTGCTGTTATTTTATCAAACTTTACAGCTTCTTTTCTTCCGTCTCTTTTTACTACGTACATACTATCTAATTAAAATGATTTTTTAAAAGTCTGAGTCTAAACTAAAGGTGGTATTATTTTCGTTATTCAATACACCTGCTTTTTGATATTCACCTACTCTTTTTTCAAAAAAGTTAGTTTTTCCTTGCAAATTAATCATATCCATAAAATCAAAAGGATTTGAAGTATTGTATATTTTATCATTACCCAACTCTGTAAGTAATCTATCGGCAACAAATTCAATATATTGGGACATCAAATCTGAATTCATTCCAATTAATCTTACAGGCAATGATTCTGTTACGAATTCTTTTTCAATTTCCACAGCATCAGCAATTATTTTTTGGACCTGTTCCTTTGGTAATTTATTTACCAAATGGTTGTTGTAAAGCATACAAGCAAAATCACAGTGTAACCCTTCATCTCTTGAAATCAACTCATTTGAAAAAGTTAAACCTGGCATTAAGCCTCTTTTTTTCAGCCAGAAAATAGAACAAAACGAACCTGAAAAGAAAATACCTTCTACAGCTGCAAAAGAAATTAAACGTTCCGCGTATGAACCATTATCAATCCATCTCATAGCCCAATCTGCTTTTTTCTTTACAGGCTCAAAAGTTTCAATTGCATTGAATAAATAATTTTTCTCTTTTGTATCTTTTATGTAAGTATCGATTAGTAAAGAATATGTTTCAGAGTGAATATTCTCCATCATTACTTGAAATCCATAAAAAAACTTGGCTTCTGTGTACTGTACTTCACTTAGAAAATTTTCTGCTAGGTTTTCATTAACAATTCCGTCTGAAGCAGCAAAAAACGCAAGTACATGTTTGATAAAAAAACGTTCGTCATCGTTAAGTTTAGATTCCCAATCCACTAAATCAGGTGATAAATCCAATTCTTCTGCAGTCCAAATACTAGCTTCTTGTTTTTTATACATTTCCCAAATATCATTGTGTTGTATTGGAAAAAGCACAAACCTGTTTGGATTTTCTTTTAGGATTGGTTCTTCAACCGTTATTTTAGTATCCAATTCCTTTTCAAGATCGATTTTAACTGAGCTTGTGTCTTGTGTAGTAGTATTTTTATCCATATTCATTGTTATATTTTAATCAAAAACGTAAAAATTAAAGCCAAAAGTCTTCTAAAAAAACAATATGTTTTTGAAGAATGTCATTATGAAATACGTTTTGGGTGCCTAGCTAAAATCAAATTTTAGTGGAATACAAAAATTAGAAATAATCCTAGGTCTGACAAAAAAAAACACCTAACATTTTTAATAGTTTT
>CALKFX010000153.1 GCA_938084875.1 uncultured Flavobacteriales bacterium
TTTCGCTGTATAAATTTGGGTCTTGATTTGGATCTTCGACTGTGTTAGCCATCATTGAAATTTTAATAATTTCATCACTTGTAGAAAAACAAAGTTGGTGAAAGTTGTCGTTATCATTTATATCTGCTATCGAAATAGGTACATGCTGAACTAGAACTCCAGAATTGTCAGAATAACCAATATAGTATTGAAACAAGTCATATTCGGAATCACCACTTATATATGGTGTAATGCCACCATCCCAGGCAACTTGAATCGTTTGTATTCCTGAATTACATTCATTCAGATTTCCATCAATTCTTTGGGCAAAGAATAAACTTGGTCCAACAGCAAGCGGAATAACATTCGTGGTAGTGATTCCGTTTAGGTTTATGATTGCTGAACAAGCGGACTCACCAGCTAAAGTATCAATTGTAAATAAATCCCCTACAACTCTAACTTCAACTGGCGGATTGGTAACAGCGGTACCAAATTCACCTAACAGAAGAACAGTTCTATTTTCTCCGTTTTCATTTGCTGGTGCTAAAACAGCACACATTGGAATGTGTATATTTCCAAGGCTATCTACAACTTCAAAATCAGTTTCCGATAAACTAGATGCATCTAATGGAAATTTAAAATTAACAGGCATACCATCTAAAAGGCTTCCTAGTTGATTACATAATAGACTAGGTAGTCCATTATCAAGTCCAAAAAAAGCTGACACAAGAGTATCTTGTGATTTAGTACTGGTAAAAAAAGATAAAATTGTTATTACTGAAATTAAGATTTTCCTTCTCATATTTTTTGTCTTGTTTATTTGCCTATAAATAGAGGACAAACGTATACGTTTATTTCCTTTATAAATGTATGTAAAAGTTAAATATTGTCAAATAAGCACATTTAGTGACTTAAAATGTTTGACTACACTAATGTAGATGTTTTATCAAAGGTCTAATGTGTGGTATGTATCCAGAGGGATATACACTATATACCTTGTTTGCTATTGTTTTTTTTAAAAAAAAACGACTCTCTACTATTAAAAATCTTGAAGGTGGTAGTAAATTTACTTCTCAATTATTATTTTTCGAGATAGGTTTGTACCATTATAAGAAAACTTAACAAAATATACTCCAGAATATACAGTTTGTATATCAAAATTACCAATAGTTTGTCCTTTATTTATTAGAGTTCTTTGGATTATTTTTCCTTGAAGATCAAGTAATTCAAGTTCTAAATCTTGATTATTCAAACCTCCAACTTGAATAGTTAAAAGGTCTGAAGCTGGATTAGGAAAGATTATTAAGTTTTGCAGAATATTTTGTTCTTTTAGATTCAATGTTGGTAATGGAAAAAAGTCATTATTGATTGAAAAGAAGTTACTTCCCAAGTACTCTGGCAATGTTGATAAACCAAACAGCATTGTTGAGTGATCAACTCCAGTAATCTCATTCGGCACCCATGTAGTATTAGACTTACTATATCTCCAAAGAATTGGATCATTATTTAATGTAGGAAGTGTATATTTTCCCAAGTTATTATCCCATAAACTTATCAAATCATTTTTACCGTCTGGGTTAATAGGAATATATCCTGCAATTATATGAGGTGAAACAATCGTATCTGTATTGTTGTTGATTGCATCAGCATGATAAGAATTAGTTACTGAACTTCCTGCACCTAATCCCCATTCATAATAATTTGATCCTGTGGTCGTCCACCAAGAATCATCTGCTTTTTGAGAATTTTCAAAATAAGTTAAATATGTATTTGATGTGGTGAAATAGTTACAGAGATAATAATTGAACTGGTGAGTAAATGAAGATAAAAAAAATGTACCATTATCAGAAAGAACGGAATGTCCATTGTAAGTTATAGAACTTAATAAAGTTGTTGAAATGTAATGATTATTCCAAAGAATATTTCCAGGACTACTAGTGTCGCTAGAGTAATTTTTTGCAAGCCAAGCTACAATCATGTATTCGTTGTATGGAGATGTTAAAGAGTTTGAAACGCCACTTCCGTCAGAGTTCATAGATAAATAAATTTGTCCTGTAGAAGAATTTGCGATTGCAGCATCAAAATCTATTGAACTCCATAGCTCCAATACATACTGGGTAATATTAGGGCTATCAAAATATTTCATACAAAATAGAGCTCCACATACTAAAATATCTGTGTCAATGGTGCTGTATTCAGAACTCCAAGCTTGTGCACCTGTATTAACATCCATAAAGTGACGATAATACCCATTTAAAGTTCTATCAGGGCTAAAACCAGGTGTATTTCCGGTAGCTGTCTTTAAGCTTGCTAAAGCAAGTTGTTCAGCATTGTTTATCCATCCCATTGAATCTGCAATGCAAAGAGAAATGAGTCCCATTCCAGTATTGGCAATAGATATAGGATGATAATCTGTCCCGTTCATAAGTTTTGAATCCCGATACATCCCATTAGGTAGCCGTTCCAACTCAAATACGGTATAACTGTTTCTGAATAAACTATCAATTTTGGGAGATGTTTGGGCATTTGTAGAAAAACAATTAGTTAGAATAAGTATTTTTAAAAAAATTTTTTTCATGATATTTCTCTAACTATCTACAAAAAGAAATTTACTTATTGCGTTTATTTTTTTAATTAAGTTGTGAATTAAATTTATAAATAAAACGAATAAGTCTTTTCAAATCACTATTTAAAAAGTTCGAAATTTCACCCTTTGGGTCCACTTGGTTATTTTCTTGAAGAAAACGACTTTATTTTAGGGATTGCTAACCGTTGTAACCTATAATCTAAAGCTCTTTTAAAAGAGTACTCGCTGCTAGCTTACCCAATTCATTTGAAGCTAAAGGACTAGCACCTGTTATTAGATCTCTATCCCTAACCGTTGTATTGTCCGATTCAGTGTTTACAATAATTGCTCCTAAGTTTTTCAATCTTTCGCTTACACCTTCTTTCATGTGCCCTGGTAAATACCCTACCATTGGAGTCATTTCGTCCACAGCATCTGGAAAAACAGCCATTTTATATCCTTTATAGGTAAACTCTTGGTTATCTAATGTTGTTGATAACAATGATCCTGGACCGTGACAAAGTGTTATAGTAAACAAATTGTTATTATGTGCCCAATTTAATGTTTTGGCTACGTTTCTATTTTCTGGTATATGATTCATTGCACCATGCCCCCCCGGAATAAATACAGCTGCATAAGCACTATCATTTTCAAATGAACTAGTTGTGAAATCTGATAAATTCCCTGGGTTTTCAAAGTTAGATTTATACTCTTGATAAATAGCTTTTACATTTTCATCTTCATTTGGAAAAGCCCACATTTCAAAAACAACTGGGTTGCCATTTGGTGTTACAATGTGAAAATCAAAACCAGCATTTTTAAGATGTAACATAGGAACTAATGCTTCTATTGGGTGATTCCCAGTAGAAAATAATTTACCATTTTTCATTTCTAAGTTCTTATTTTCAGTGAAGATTATTAAGATTTTAGACTTGTCACCTTCATATTTGGAGTATTTGACTTCTTCATAATCAGAAACAGAAACAGTTCCTAATTTTATAGCTAAGCTCGATGGGCTATACGAACCATCCTCCTCTAAAGTTGGTTTGGCTAAAAAGTAGATAACACCAAATGCAAGTAATATGATACTTACTAAACCAATTAAAATTTTCTTAATCATAACTTTTTATTACAAATGTATATTTAGGACCTTAGAAAAATATTATCCTATGTTAAGAAAGTAACTTTTTAGTATTTTCAATTCGGATTCTACTCAAACTTTCTTGTGTAATGCCTAAGTAGGATGCAATATAATAGTTAGGTGCATATTGTTCAATATATGGATATTGTTCTAGGAACAAATCATATCTTTCACTAGCCGTTAGTTCTAATTGATTTAGAATTCTTTTATGTAAACTCACAACGTGTCTTTCTAGATTCATTCGTTGAAAAGGTTCAAATTCTGGAAAAAGTGAATGAATTTCATTTAAGTCTTTAGGATTGAATTCAACTACTTCAGAATCTTTTATGCATTCTACAGTTAGAGAAGCAAGTTCATTATTGTATATAGCTATAAAATCGCTTATCCACCAATCTTTGATGGCAAATTGAAGCGTATGTTCCTTTCCATTTTTATCCAAACGGAAAGATCGCAAACATCCATCATTAACAAAATAGGTTTTATTAACTGCTTGTCCTTGGTGAATTAATTTTTCTCCTTTATTAATAAATTTCTCTTTTGCTATAGAATAGACATGTTCTTCAGCTTCAGCGGAAAGTACTATAGCTTTTTTTATTTTATGAATTAAACTCTGCAAAATTTAGGCGAACATTAATTAATTACAGTTTAGAAAAGATTTTGAAAAGTATTTTTGTGGTAAATATATAAAGTTAAATAGAATGAAATAAGCAAAATTGTTTAGCAAAAAATCTTTGACCTATGTTAGATCTCTGGATTTTTTAGTTTGTAACTAACTGGAAATACATAGGTTACAATAATCGTTCGAAACTACTTGTAGATCATGAAATAAACCTTCCGGCTTCACTTAGTGATTCTCTAGATGAAAACAACTATATTTTACGTAAATAGTATGGCTTTAATTTTATGTTAGTTTTAAAAATTACAAATTTTTTTGAAAAAAGCTAACGGTTAAAATTGTTTTATCTCATATTTTGAATTGCACTATACGTTCTATTGTGTATTGTTAGATTTTAATAAACTAATTGATACTGAAGCAA
>CALKFX010000154.1 GCA_938084875.1 uncultured Flavobacteriales bacterium
TAAACATATTAGATGTAAATAAGAATGGACAGGCTATTTATTATAGCAGCGGTGAAAAAGACTCTTTAATTAATGAAATAAATTTTATTTCCTGTGAATCTATGAAACTTTATATGAAAGAAAATAAAATTCTACTCTAAATCGGATGGTAAAACTCTTCCTGTTGAAAATGGTGGAGAAAATATTTATTTAGATGGTTTTAAAGTTGTTTCTAAAAGAAGCTATCAAGAAAAAAAAGTCGTTGAAAAAGGCGAATCTCCAAAAGGAAGGTAAATTTCATCAGAGTTTTTGGTACTAAAAGTATTGCAATAAACAGTGCTTTTGTTGACAGATCCTTTTTTTATTAAAGCATCTAAATTATTGTAGTTATGTACCACTATAGAATCTTGCTGAACAAATGCAATATTAGTTCTATTAAGTAAATCTAAATTAAACCTTTCATTTATTTGATCTATAAATCTTACTTGTGCATCTACTGCCCTTCCGCACATTCCATCTGGAAAATAATCAGCTCCAACAACCAATAAATTATCTTTAATAAATTTTAATTGACCATTAACAGGCTGGCCATGCGATTTCCAATCTTTAACAAAATCTTTAAATAACATGGAAATGTTATTTTGGGTAATAGACTCTATTTTTTCCGGAGAGATATAAAGCCAAATTTTGGATTGAGGATGTAGGTTCTGAAAAATCATAACTCTGCTGCATTTGAAATGAGCTCTGCAATATCCAAAACTTTAACTTTATCTTCTTTTTCAAAATGTTTTATACCATCTGTCATCATAGTATTACAAAATGGACAACCTGTTGCTATATAATCTGCATTAACTTCAATAGCATCCTCTGTTCTTTCAATATTTATTTCCTTATTCCCTTTTTCTGCATCTTTAAACATCTGAGCCCCTCCAGCTCCACAACAAAGCCCTTTTGATTTAGACCTTTTCATTTCTACTAGTTCTGCATCTAATTTTTCCAAAACTTCTCTAGGTGCTTCATAAACGTCGTTGGCTCTACCCAAATAACAAGGGTCGTGAAAAGTGATTTTTTTTCCGTTAAATTTCCCTCCACCTTTCAATAATAACCTACCCTCTCTAATTAATTGATTTATTAATTGAGTATGATGAACCACTTCAAAATCAGCTCCAAGTTCAGGATATTCATTTTTTAAAGTATTAAAACAATGTGGGCACCCTGTAACAATCTTTTGTATTTCGTATCCTTTTAACAATTCTATGTTTTGAATAGCTTGCATCATAAAAGCAAACTCGTTGCCTGCTCGTTTAGCAGGATCTCCAGTACAAGATTCTTCAGCACCCAGAATGGCAAATTTTATATTGCAATAATTTAGAATTTTAACTATTGCTTTAGATATTTTTTTGGCTCTGTCGTCAAAGCTACCAGAACAACCAACCCAAAACAATATGTCTGGACGCTCATTATTCGCAATCATCTCTGCAACTGTAGGAACTCGAAGTTTATTCATTTCATTACTCATCTACCCAATTATTTCTATCTGCCTGTGCAAACTGCCAAGGAGCCCCATTATTTTCAATATTAGTAAGCATACCTGCTAATTCAGATGGAACTTTAGATTCTTCCATAACTAAATATCTTCTTAAATCTATAATAATTGATAATGGATCAATACTAACTGGACATTCTTGAACACAGGCATTACAAGATGTACAAGCCCAAATTTCTTCCTCTGTAATATAATCTCCCAATAAAGATTTTTTATCCTTAAAATCGGGACCATTTTTTCTTTTGTTTGCACCAACCTCTTCTAGCCTATCTCTAGTATCCATTATTATTTTTCTAGGACTTAATAATTTACCAGTTTGACTTGCTGGACATGCAGAAGTGCAACGGCCACATTCCGTACAAGTGTAGGCATCCATCAAACTTTTCCAAGTTAAATCTTGAACATCTTTGGCTCCAAATCTATCTGGGACAGATGCTTCACCTTCCTTAGGAGTTGCATAAGGGTCAAAATTTGGATCAAACATTTTTAGCACCTCTTCTTTGACAGAACTTAAATTATTAAACGCTCCTTTGTTATTTAAATTACTAAAATAGGTGTTGGGAAAAGCCATAATTATATGAAAGTGTTTTGAATAAGGCAAGTAATTTAAAAATCCAAAAACAACCAAAATATGACCCCACCAGCCCACTCTCTCTAAAATCATTAATGTCTCTACATCAAAATAATTAAAAAAGTAAGGTGCTGTAAATGATGAAATCAAAAAACCAAAAGACCCACTTCCGGCCACATGAGATTTACCTTGTAAAAAAAGAGCTTCATCTGCACCATTCATAGTGAAAACACAAACCAGCAATACAATTTCAAGATAAAGAATAATATTACCATCCAGTTTTGGCCAACCAGTCATTTCAGACATTTTAAATCTTGGCACTTGAAGTAAGTTTCTTCTAGCCAAAAAATACAATGTGGAAATAAATGCCAGTACGGAAAGAACTTCAATTGTACTAATTAATAAAACATAAATCCATCCTAATTTATTCAGGAAAAATCTATGACTTCCTGATATTCCATCCGCAATAATTTCTATTAATTCTGTAGAAGTAAATAAGAAGGCTACATAAATAAAAAGATGTAATAAAGCAGGAACAATACGCTGAAACATTTTTTTTTGACCCAGTGCAACTAATAAAGTAGTTTTAATTCTTTGCGCTTTATTATCAGATCTATCGAGTGGTTTACCTAACGATATATTTTTTCTGATTTTAGAAATGTTGAAGCTAAAAAATCCAAATCCGACAACCAGAAGAACAATAAAAAGCAATTGGCTAATCATAGAATATTAAAATGTTGTTATTTGAAACTTAGAGAATCAACTGCAAACTTTTTTAAGAGCTTTTCATCTCTAGAATCTAAAATGCTTTTGTCTTTTTTACCAAATATACTGAATTGAACATATCGTTTTGGTTCTGTTTTAATATTTTCTACAAGTCTAGTTGCCTCTTCAATCATTTGAGTAACCGATAAATAAACAGTAGAATCGTTAATTAACCTAGTTAGTGTTCCATCGCCATTTTTAATATCGTAAAGAATCATATTAACTTCTTCTAAAGATTGTTTAGCATTGTTTACAGTACCCTTTATATCAGATGCTACAAGAGAATCAGAAAGTTTTGCAGTGTTACTTAATATTTTATTAATTGCTTCGTTACTTTCCTTGAGATTAGATGTAACTGTTTTAATATTAGAAACAATCTGGGTAATATTTTCTTTTTCACTTCTTATCAAACTACTTATCTGAAGAGATACTTTCTCCAAATTTTTGATAGAATTTTTAATACCGTCAAAAGATTCGTCTAAATTTTTCGTATTCCTACTAAATATTGCCTCAATGGTTTTAATAGCTGAATCTGCAGTGCTAATTAGCTCATTGGTTTTCTTTTCAAGTGGAATTAAACGCTCATTTATCTGGTCTTCTAATGCTAATGATACAGAGGATGGGATAGTATCTCTAGAATTGTAATAATCTAATGAATCGCCCCATGAAATGTCTAAGTAAGAACCAGATAGCAAATCCGAGTTTAATAATACTATAGAACCTTTCTTAAGCTTTAAAACATTAGGATCTGTCAACTCAAATTCTACAACAATATTATTTAAATTATTTTTTTGAAAATTAATATTGGTAATTATTCCAACCTGTAAGCCATTTAAGTTAACGGGTCTTCCAGTAGAAAGTCCTTCCGAATTTGAAAACACGCTATAGTATACAAATCTAGATTTCCATATTTCTTGACCTTTTAAAAAAAACGATCCTATAATAAGAACACTAATTCCAACTAAAGTAACTAATCCAATTAAAAATTCTTTTTTAAGTTTCATTTAGCAATATTTTACGGCTTTTCCCAGTTTAGTCTTTTTCCGTCTTGGAAAGAAACAACAAAAGCAGATTCATATCCAGATTTTTTAGCTTGGTTTAAATGCTCATTAGCAGTTTTCATATTTGAGCTAAAACCAAAAGTATATTTGTAATAATTTCCACTAATATACACTTCTACATCTTTTAAACCATTAAAGTTTTCAGGAAGTGTTGGAATTTTAACACTTGAAGTTGCTATTTGAACTTTATATATTAACCCAGTATCTTTAGGATTCTCTTCTTGTAAAATTCTATTTTCTTCCTTATATTGTGTTAGAGATTGGTCAACATTGTCGTATTTATTTTTATAATTTTTAAAACCTTCAAAAATATGATTTGCTAATTTTAATTGGCCACTTTTTGAAATAAGCAACTTTTCATCTTTGGGATTAGATAAAAATCCTAGTTCCAATAAAACTGCAGGCATTGTTGCTCTATAAAGAACCATGAACCCCGCTTGTTTTACACCTCTGTCTCTAAGCCCTAATTTCAACCTACAATCCTTTTGAATCGCATTAGCTAAAATTAAACTTTGATCTAAAAATGCATTTTGTCTCATGGATAATGCTATATAAGCATCTGGATCATTTGGATCAAACTCAGAATAAGTTTGCTCGTTGTTTTCCTCCATCAAAATAGAAGAGTTTTCAAACTTTGCCACTTCCAAAGCTGCTTTTGTTTTATGCAAACCAAGAACCCATGTCTCAAATCCATTTGCAGAAGAAGTTTCAATAGCATTCGCGTGAACAGAAATAAATAAGTCAGCTCCAATTTCATTGGCTATTTTAGCTCTTTTGGCCAATCCTATAAACCGATCGTCATCTCTAGTAAAAACAACCTTTACATCTGGAAATTCTTTCTTTATTAAATCCCCCAAAAGCAAACTAACTTTTAAAACAACCGTTTTCTCAAAATTGTTGTTTGGACTTACAGCTCCCGGATCTTTACCTCCATGTCCTGGATCAATTACAACAGTATTTATACCCAATCCTGTCTGGGAGTTTATCTGTGTTAGATAAAATAATAAAAGAATTAAGAGAAAATATTTTCTTAAAATAAGTACCATTATATTTGCATAATTTTATTTCGTTTTAATCGTTAATAAAAACAATTCTTTCAATAGAAAGTCTATTTATACATGTTTATAAATCAAAACAAATTTAAGCTGCAAATTGAATTGAATAAAGGTTATTCCTTTGTTTTTATGCTCTTTTTGGTGTTAATAAACAGTAATTCATTAATAGGACAAATAGAGAATATTCAAAAATCAAGCCAATTAGAGGATGCTCTAAACTGGAATGCAAAAGACTCT
>CALKFX010000155.1 GCA_938084875.1 uncultured Flavobacteriales bacterium
CCATATACGCTAAAGCTGATTTTTCTGATGAAGATGGAATTAAAGCGGCAGAATTAGAAGAAGAGTTTGCAGAAATGGATGGCTGGAATGCTGAACCCGATGCTGCAGCTTTATTATCTGGTTTGGGAATAACGGTTCAAGACCATGAAAAACAAATGAGAGATATGAATGGCAATCAAAAAGTAAGAATACTTTTGGCACAAGCAATTTTCGGAAATCCAGATTTTTTAATTTTAGATGAACCTACCAATGATTTGGATATTCAAACGGTTACTTGGTTGGAAGACTTTTTACTCAATTTTAAAAATACAGTTATTGTTGTTTCTCACGATAGACATTTTTTAGATACTGTTTGCACCCATATTGTAGATATAGACTTTAAAAAAGTAAAGATGTATACTGGAAACTATACTTTTTGGTATGAAAGTAGCCAGTTGGCTTTGCGTCAAAGAAACAATGCCAATAAAAAATCTGAAGAAAAAAAGAAAGAGTTGCAAGACTTTGTTAATCGTTTTAGTGCAAATGCTTCAAAATCAAAGCAAGCTACAAGTAGAAAAAAATTATTACAAAAAATAAATCTGGACGATATAGAGCCTTCAAGTAGAAAGTATCCAGCTATTATTCTTTCCTCTGAAAGAGAAGCAGGTGATCAGATTCTTCATGTTAACAATTTGAGTAAGTCTTTGGATGGAGAGGTACTTTTTAAAAACCTTAATTTAAATATTTCTAAAGGAGATAAAATAGCTTTAATTAGTAAAAACGACTTAGCAACCACAGCATTTTATAATATTTTAAACGGTCTTGATGAGCCAGACAGTGGAGATTTTAAATTTGGTCAAACTATTACCACTGGTTATCTACCCAATGAGAACGATGATTTCTTTAAAGAGAAAATTTCTTTAATTGATTGGTTAAGACAATTCTCTACCAATAAAGACGAAGTTTATATCAGAGGATTTTTAGGAAAAATGCTTTTTTCTGGAGAAGAAACTTTTAAAACAGCCAATGTTCTTTCTGGTGGTGAAAAAGTAAGATGTATGCTTTCTAGAATGATGCTAAGAGGAGGTAACTTTTTAATGTTGGATGAACCTACTAACCATTTAGACTTAGAATCAATTCAAGCATTCAACAATGCTTTAATTAGTTTTCCAGGAACGGTTATTTTTACTTGCCATGACCATCATTTTACACAAACTGTAGCCAATAGAATAGTTGAAATTACACCAAATGGATGTTTGGATAAATTAATGACTTTTGATGAATACATTACTAGTGCCAAAGTCAAAGAACAGAAGGAGTTGCTTCTAAATTAGTGAGGAATTAATCCATTCCGTATTTAGCCAATTGCCTTTCCATAATTGGTTTGAATAGAAAAGGAAAGTAAGATAAAATTAGCATTCCTGGGTATCCAAAAGGCAGCATAGGACTTTCATCTTTAGACTTTAATATTTGATAGGGTTTAGCTCCAGAAAAGTGATGATCTGAATGTCTAGTTAACTCAAATAATAGTACTCTTCCAATAATATGGTCTGAATTCCAAGAATGTTCCACTTTTACTCTTTCATAGGTGCCATCTTCTTTTAACTTTCTTTTAAGGCCATAATGAGAAAAATAATTTTGAGCTTCTAAAATAGAAATCCCAAAAACAGCAGCTAAAAAATAAAGTACAGTTACTTCAGTGCCAAAGAAATAATAAATGGCACCTAAAAATGACCAAGGAATAATTGTATGAATAATCATGGGGTTAAGCAACTGATTTCCTCCATTAGATTTTATTTTTTCTGCCTCTAATCTCCAAGATTTGAAATACCCACCAATTTGCGATTTCAATGCAAAAAAATAAAAAATATCTCCTTTTTTGGCCGTAGTTAAATCATTTGGTGTAGCAACATCTCTATGGTGTCCACCATTATGGTAAGTTATGAAGTGGTTCTGAAAAGAGGTAGTCAAAAGAATTCTAGCTAGAAACATTTTTAATCGATGATCAATTTTGTGCCCTAGTTCATGTCCTCCATTAATTCCGTTAACACCAAGTATTGTTCCCATTATTAAAACGTAACCAATTATATCCACCAATTCTAATAACGGATTGGAAATAGTTTCTAAAAAAACATAAATTACATACAGATGTAATGGAACTAGCAAATACAAAATCCAATCATAAAACCAATCTTCTTTTGCTAAGTTGTTTTCTTCTTTAGAAAAGTTATAACTATTTTTTGGAATCAAATTTTCTAAAATAGGGACTAAAACATACAAAACAAAAATTCCTGAATATGCTAAAACTCCGTTGAAGTTAAAGGATATTAATGCCAAGATTGGACTAATGTAAGTTCCTAAATATTTAAGTTTTGACACACCCAAAATAAATTATATTTAAATAGAATTTATATAAAAAGTTACTAATTATAAATAATTTTCACAAATCTACTTTCAAGTAATTTTTTATTTCTTCTAAAGAAAAACTAAAATCTAATTCTGGTCTATATTGCTTTTCAAATGAAGAGAAAAAACAATCTGAGAAAAAAGTAATTTCATTATTATAAATACAGAACTCATCTAATTTAAATTGAGACATGCAACTCTTGTATTTAGGAATTACGTATTGGCTATAGAATTCGTGTTCGCTTTCAGAACATGAATTACAATTTTTGTCTTCTTGAATGATTCTGCTTATGTTTTTCTGGTATTGTTTAAGAATCTCTTTCTTAAGAATCTCATCATACAAACCAGTTGTGTCTAGAATTGAATTTATTTCTTTTTTTTGTCCATTATTTAAGGAGTATACCATAGGATATTTAGTAAAGTCACAGTTTGCACTACATATATAAATTCTATACAGAATAGATAAAATTCCATTTTTATTGTAGGTGATTTCATGATCTATTTCAAATGAATGAAAACTATTTATCATTTCTATAAATTCTTCTTTAACTGTCTTTGAAGATTGTAAAAGGTTATTTGCCAGACTTTGATTAATACTACTATCAATAAATAAATTTCCAGTACTTATTACTGGGTAAGAGATGTGAAAATTTGAATTATTTAGTGTTGAATCGAGAATGATAATATCAATTTTAGCAGATTGACTATATGTATTTGATATAATTGAAAATACAAATTTAAATATTATGATTATTGAAATTTTTGAATTCATTTATTTCACTTTCTGTATTTTTTAAAACCAGATTTTTTTTGATTTTTTTTCTTATTTCTATTGGCAAAAAATTCTTGTTTGCGTTTTTGTTTTTGTTTTTCAAATTCTTTCTTTTCAGCATTGGTCATTGGCTGGTCTGTCTGAGGAAAAGGATTGGATGAAATAATTTTTAATTTTTGTTTGATTAGCTTTTCTATATCTCTTATGTATGCATTTTCTTCTGGTTCACAAATAGAAATAGAAATTCCTTCTTCACCAGCTCTACCACAACGGCCTATTCTATGCACATAAGTTTCAGGTTCATTGGGAATATCGTAGTTAATAACATAACGCAATTTGCTGATATCTATTCCTCTTGCAGCAATATCTGTAGCAACAAGCATTCTAATTTTCCCATCTTTAAAATCTTTAAGTGCTCTTTGTCTTTGGTTTTGGTTTCTATCTCCATGTATGGCAGCACAATTAATATTTTTCTTTTTTAGATTTCTAACAATTTTATCTGCACCATGCTTTGTTCTTGAAAAAAGAAGAACTTGGTCTAGTTTTGAATCTTTCAATATGTGAAGAAGCAGTTCTTTCTTATTGTTTTTATTGGTAGTGTATAGATACTGTTGAATAGTATCTGCAGCAGAAGAAACAGCATTAACAGCTACTTTTTCTGGGTTTACTAAAATTTGCCTAGATAAGTCTAAAATATTTTGAGGCATAGTTGCTGAAAAGAATAGAGATTGTCTGTTTTTAGGGAGTTTAGCTATAATTTTTTTAATATCGTGAATGAATCCCATATCTAGCATTCTATCTGCTTCATCTAACACAAAATATTTTACTGCATTAATAGAAATAAATCCTTGGTTCATTAGATCTAATAGACGGCCAGGGGTAGCAACTAAAATATCTATTCCATTACTTAATGCTCTTGTTTGACCATGTTGTGAAACTCCACCAAAAATCACAGTAGTTTTTAATTTAGTATACTTTGAATAAGCCCTAAAATTTTCTTCAATCTGAATGGCTAATTCTCTGGTGGGTGTAACTATTAGAGAAGATATTTTTCTGTTTTTTTGATGGTTTTGTTCGCCTTTTACTAAATGCTGAAGAATAGGGATAGCAAAAGCAGCTGTTTTACCAGTTCCAGTTTGGGCACTCCCCAAAACATCGTCACCACTTAGAACTAAAGGAATTGATTTGGCTTGTATCTCTGTTGGCTCTTTATAGTTTTGATCCTTTAATGCTTTTAAAATAGGCTCTATTAATTTTAAATCTTCAAAATTCATTATGTAATTTGTAATTGGATGCTAAGTAATTGTAAAGGTAACTATATTATTATCTGTAGAATATTTTTCAGATAAAAGTAAAATTCAATAAAACTAGCCTCTATCTTAATTCTATTTTGTCAATAAGAAGTATAAAATCTTCATTTTTTTTATTGGCAATTAAGAAGGTTACTTCTTCAATAGTTTTATGAAGGAAATTAGGTTCGTCCAATTTTCTTCCTCTAAATGAAGGGTACATACTATTTATAGGTATTTCTATTTCTTGCCATTGTCCAGAGCTAGAAAAATAGGTAATGTAAGAAGCATAATCAGTAGATTTATGTTTTATTCTAAACTGATAGTTTTTACCATCTCCTCTAATTTTTAATACTATTGATTTAAACTTTTCTACATTTAATTTATTAAAACCATATCTTACAGAAGAGAATCCACCATTATTATCTAAAGATATTTTTCCGGAAAAAACACCTTTTCCTTCCTTATTTAACTGGAAGTTTCCATTAGATCTTCCTCCCATTACCACATCATCTACAACTATCCAGTTGCTAATAGATGAATTTTTGTTAAAATCAAATATTATGTGACTGGACAACGAAGAAATTAAAACCATACAACAAACTAGGTATTTCATAAAGATAAAAGATTATTTTTCGAGAACTTTTTCATATGCTCTTCTCGGGCTTTGTCTTATGTAAACTATCCCACAGAAGGTGTATCCCAGTTTTTCAAAAATTTTCATCATCGGAATATTGTCGTGATTGGTATCTGCTTTAAGACTGTATATGTTTTTCGAAAGTGCGTATTGTTCTATTAATTTCATCATCTTTTTGGCCATGCCTTTTGCTAGAAATCCTTCAGAAATAGCTACTCTATGGTAAACTACAAAATCTTGGTCGCTAAGCCATTTTCCATCGATATTTTTATAATCTGGTTCATCATTGATTATTACTGCACTGTACCCAATAATAGTATCATTTTGAGTTAATACAAAACCTATTTTCTTTTCAATATCGCTTTTTACAACCTCCATATTTGGGTAGCCATCCTGCCACTGGTTACTACCATCTTGTTTTCTCCGCTTAATAGCATCTTTTAAAATTTGCCATATTTGGGAAGCTTCAGAATATATAGCTTGTCTAAATTGATACTCCATTCTTTAAATTTATTGTTTTTTGGTTGTTTATTTCAGGATTTTTTAATTATCAGAAATAGTTTTATTTCCAACCTGGAGGACTAGAATCTTTAGAAACTGTGTTTTTGGTAAGATAAAACCATTGAAAATTTTGAGTAGAATATACATAACTAAATTCTTTTTCTTTAATTATAAAAACACCAACACCTAGTTCTAGAGCATCTTTACTTAAGATATTGGACTTATGTCCTGGTGAGTTCATCCACTGAGTAACAATCTTTTTAGACAAACTTAAGTAAGTATCTTGAGAGTTAACTGGTGTTTTGGCTATGTTTTCTGCAATAAATGGATTGATTATTCCTGCAATTTTTGCTCTATCTTCAGGTTCTTTTCTTTTTTTTATTTTGGAGCTATGACTAAAAAAATTTAGTTCTGCCATCATTTTACTATGGTTAAAGGCTGCTATTTCTAGGTTCTTATTCCAAAATATTATTTTCTTTTTTCTTTTGGCTCGCTCTTTATTGGTTAGAAAAAAAATAGTGGCATGTAGTAGGGGGTAGTCAATTTTATTAAAGTTTATAGTTTGGTTAATTTCCTCTAGGTTACTAAAATTTACATGATTATATTTTTCATAAGACTCTTTTTTCCAACAACTATTTTTAGTAGGAGTTTGTCCAATAAATAATATTGGCCAGGTAAAAAATACAATCAATACTTTTTTCATATTTTATTTTAAATATTAGATTTCTATTGTAGAAAAAAAGTAATCAATTATTTAATCTAATAGAATTGGAGCACCAGCCACTTCCATTTTTTTGCCAATAGCATTTACCTTTTCTAGATAACTATCTATTTTTGGTTGTAATCGCTGAAAAAGCTCAGTTGCTATTTTAAAGCTTTTCATATGGAGTTCGGTTGGACCATAGGAGTTGGGATACCATCCACCTCTTGAACTATAAAGGCTACTGAATAGAGAAACATTGTCTTTCTCACCAATTTCTTCCTTGGAAGGGCTTCCGCCAATTTCTCTTTCTAAGGCATTCATGGTATTAACCAATTCGTAAACATCTTTTGTTAGAGATGTTCTTTCGTTAATTATATAATTTAAGTTTTTTTGGTAAGCTTTAACACGTGTGTTTGCCTTTTCAAACTTGTTTTGGTAAACATTTACTTTTTTGGTAAGTTCTGCAATTGAATTGTAGTAGGCTTCGTGCTTACTTTCCATAGGATTGGAAAGTGTATTTTTTCTAATGCGCTCTACTTCAAATTGTTGGTTTTGCTCTAAATCTGTTAGTACACCTTCAATTCTTTTAAACATAGATACAGTGTAAATTCCTGGAGATACCATTTTCTGAATGGAACTGTAGTCTCTTTTGTCAGTTGCTTTAACTGCGGTTGTTAATTTGGTATTCAATTCCCAAGAAACTCTACTAATCCCTTTTTTGTAAGGAGCTGATAATTGAGTTACAGTTTTTCCTTCGCTGTTTTTTATTACCAATACAATTTCTGGTTTAGATTCATTTAGCTCATCGTCTAATGCTTCCCAACCTGGAAAAGGAATATCTTTGGTTTTTTGATCTTCTAAAATTTTAACTAGCTTTTTTAGTTCTTTCAATTCTATTTTTGTTTTTTTAGCAAGTACTTCAATTTCTTCTTCTAGAATATTATTGGTTGTTTTATATCCGGCTTTGTTTAATTTTTCTAAAAGAGATTGATCTGCTTTTTCAGACATTTCTGCTTTTTGTCTTTTTGCTCTTTTGGAAGTGTGTCCTTCCTTAAGATAATAAGTGAAAATAGCTCCATAAGGAGGGTTTTCGGCATTGAAAGTTGCACCACCACTGCTTCTAGTACCTCCATTTATACGGTTGTACTGAAGTGCTTTTTTAGGCGTAAATAAGATTGCTTCTTTGCCAATAGACTCCTCGTTGATTTCCCTAAGCGGGCTATAGTCGTCAAGTACATAAAAACTTCTTCCAAAAGTGGCCAGTACAAGATCGTTTTCCCTTTTTTGAATTGCCAAATCTCTAACTGGGATAGTAGGAAGCCCACTTGAGAATTTATGCCACTTTTCACCTTTATTTAAGCTTACATATACCCCGTATTCTGTTCCCAAAAACAATAGGTTAGGGTTGATGTGGTCTTGAACAATTCGCCAAACTAGTGTTCCATCTGGAATTCCATCACTTATAGATATCCATTTTTTTCCACCATCAATAGTTTTGTATAGATATGGTTGATAGTCGCCAAATTTATGATTGTCCAAAGCTATATAAGCTGTTTGCTTATCGAATAAATCCGCTTTGATATCATTTACAAATGCTGTAGATGGTACTTTTGGTAGTTGGTCTACAGTCATTTTTTTCCAGCTTTTACCACCGTCTTTAGTAAGTTGAATAATTCCATCATCTGTACCAGCATACAAAATATTTTCATCTGCTTTAGATTCTGCTAGTGAAGTAATGGTGTTGTAGGTGGACATTGCGTAAACGTCCCAAGCATTTTCAAAACTTTGTACTTTACCCATAATAGGAAGAGCCAAACGTTCTTGGTTTTTAGTTAGATCTTTGGAGATTGCTCTCCAATTGTCTCCTCTATTCTCAGATCTCCATACACGCTGAGAAGCAAAATAAATTCTTTTTGAATCGTGGTGACTAACTAAAATAGGAGAGTCCCAGTTAAATCTTTCGTAAGGTTCATCAATTCCTGCTCTTGGACGAATATTTACAACTTCTCCATTGGTGCGATCTATTCTGTTAATGTATCCCTCTTGCGATTGAGCATAGATTATATTTGGATTGCCTGGCTCGGTTGCTGGCTGATGTCCATCACCACCTAGAACTACCTCCCAATCGGAATTGGAGATTCCATTTCTTTTGAACGTTCTAGAAGGTCCTCCTTGCGTATTGTTGTCTTGGGTACCACCATATATATTGTAAAAAGGTTTTGCATCATCTACCGCTAGTTTGTAAAATTGGGTAATTGGAAGATTGCCAACAAATTTCCAGGTTTTAGAGCCGTCAAAAGATTCGTAGATTCCACCATCAGAACCAGCTAACATATAATTAGGATCTCCTTTTTTGAATGTAAGAGCATGGTTGTCAGAGTGTTTGTTTTTTTCACTCATGGTATAGAATTTTTTTCCTCCATTGTCTGAAACAAGAACACGTACATTCATCAAATAAATTTTGTCAAAAACATGGGGAGAGGCTACCAACTCTTGATAATAATGAGGTCCTGTTCCACCAGAAACTGCATCAGACATTTTACTCCAGCTAGCTCCAGAATTATTGGTTCTGTATACAGCGCCTTTTTTTCTCTCTAGTTCGATTGCTGCATAGAGAACATTTGGTTGCATAGGTGAAATGGCAAGACCAATTTTCCCCATATTTTCACCTGGAAGACCTTTGTTTATTTTTAACCAAGAATTTCCTCCATCCACACTTTTGTAGATAGAAGTTCCTGGGCCTCCACCAAGTAGTGCGGCAATATTCCTATGTCTTTGCCAAGTAGCAGCATACAATATGTCTGGATTGTTTGGATGGATTAATAGGTCTGTTACTCCTGTCCATTCGTTTACCTCTAAGGTATTTTTCCATGTGGATCCCCCATCATCACTCTTATACAATCCTCTTTCTCCACCAGAACTCCAAAGTGGACCTTGAGCAGCAACCCAAATGGTATTGGCATTAGTTGGATGAACAATAATTTTAGAGATGTGTTCAGATTTTTTAAGTCCTTTGTCTTTCCAGGTCTTTCCCCCATCTGAACTTTGGTATATACCATGTCCAATTCCTACATGTCTGCCACCAACATTTTCTCCTGTACCTAACCAAATAGATGCGTTATTGTTTGGGTCTATGGTAATACATCCAGTAGAGTAGAAGGGCATATTTTCTGTTAGTGGACTCCAAGTAGTTCCTGCATTGTTAGTTTTCCAAACTCCACCAGAACCAACAGCTACATACCACGTATTTTCGTTTTTTGGATCAATGGCAATATCTGCGATTCTCCCCGACATAAAAGCAGGTCCAATACTTCTAAATTTAAATCCACCTAAGGCGGAAGAAAGAGAAGGTTTTTGATCTTTTTCATCTTGCCCATAGGAAAGTTGAAGTGCAAAGACAAACAAAAATGCAAATGCTATTTGGTAGGGGTTTTTCATAGAATAAATTTTATAATTGAAAATAAATTTTACGTAAACTTAGTAAAAACTTGGATTACTTTTTGGTTTGTTTAAAACCAGTATAACTAAGAGATAGAGTAAATAAATATTATTTTATAGTATTTTTTAAATTATTGATTAACAGAGAATTAACTTGCTCTATCCCTAATCCAGTCGAAGGAATAAAATCCAATTGACATAATCAATGCATCGCAACGGCACTGGCTAAAATGTCGTGCAACGGTTAGTTTGGTTGGGCATGCATTTTAGCTTTTGTTGGCACACGTTTCATTTTAGATTGTTATGTATTGTTTCCATTTTGTTGAATGTAGTTATATTAATGGAGAAACTTTGA
>CALKFX010000156.1 GCA_938084875.1 uncultured Flavobacteriales bacterium
TGAATTATGACGTAATTGTTTTAGGAAGTGGACCTGGTGGATATGTAACTGCCATAAGAGCTTCTCAACTTGGTTTAAAGACTGCTGTTGTGGAAAAAGAATCTTTAGGTGGTGTATGTTTAAATTGGGGATGTATTCCAACCAAAGCGTTGCTGAAGAGTGCGAATGTTTATGAATATATTAATCATGCTGACGATTATGGAATAAAAGTTTCTAGCCATAAAGCAGATTTTAATGCGGTAATAAAAAGAAGTAGAGATGTTGCCGAGAAAATGAGCGGAGGAGTTAAGTTCCTAATGAAAAAAAATAAGATCGATGTTATTATGGGAACTGGGAAAATTCAACCCGGAAAACAGATTGAGGTAACCAATAACGAAGGAGAAAAAACAAATTACAGTGCAAAACATATTGTTATAGCAACCGGTGCTAGATCTAGACAACTTCCAAACTTAGAACAGGACAAGAAACAAATAATTGGATATAGAGACGCAATGGTGCTTCCAAAAATGCCTAAAAAAATGGTAATAGTTGGCTCTGGAGCTATTGGAGTTGAATTTGCATATTTCTATAACGCTATGGGAGTTGATGTAACTATTGTAGAATTCTTACCAAATATAGTTCCTGTTGAAGATATTGACGTTTCTAAACAATTAGAAAAAAATTTTAAGAAAAAAGGCATTGGTATTATGACCAACTCATCGGTTGAAAATGTTGAAAAATCTGCAAAAGGTTGTAAAGTAAATATCAAAACTGCAAAGGGCGAAGAGGTTATAGAATGTGACATTGTATTATCAGCCGTGGGTATTCAACCAAATATTGAAAATATAGGTTTGGAGGAAACTGGAATTGTTGTGGACAATGGTAAAATAGTAGTAAACGAATTTTATGAAACTAATATGCCTGGTTACTATGCAATTGGAGATGTAGTAAAAGGACAATCTCTTGCTCATGTTGCTTCTGCAGAAGGTATTACATGTGTGGAGAAAATTGCTGGCCACCATCCAGAGCCAATTGATTATAACAATATTCCAGGTTGTACTTACTGTAGTCCGGAAATTGCATCTGTTGGAATGACAGAAAAAGTTGCAAAGGAAGCAGGCCATGAATTAAAAATTGGCAAATTCCCATTTTCTGCATCTGGGAAAGCTAGTGCTGCTGGTCACAATGATGGATTTGTCAAACTAATTTTTGATGCTAAATACGGTGAATTACTTGGGGCTCATATGATTGGTGCCAATGTTACTGAAATGATTGCCGAAATTGTTGCTTTAAGGAAATTAGAAACAACTGGACACGAACTAATTAAAACTGTTCATCCTCATCCAACTATGAGTGAAGCAATAATGGAAGCTGCCGCTGCTGCATATGATGAGGTAATCCATATGTAATTTTACTGTTTTAGTATGTTTAGTATTTCTTCGTTAGACTTCCCAAATACGTTATCTAGATAAACTTTTGAGTTTTCACTTAAAGGATGATTAGGATAAAGTTCTATCAATTCTTCAAAGGCCAATCTTGCATTGTTTTTGTCCATTAATATATTGTCTAGTATTCTAGCTCTATTGTGTAGGTAAATTGGAGCATTTTCACTCTCTGGAAACTTTCTTTGTGCTTTTAAAAAATAATCAACTGCATCTTTATATTTTTGAGCTGCTTCAGAACCAGTTGCAGCACATTGTAATAAAAACTCATTTTCTTCAGGTGTAAAATTTTTGTGATATCTAACGTAAAGATTTAAGGATTGATTTTTAATAGTAATACCCAACTCATAAATAGTACCAAGGTCTTTTGGGTTAGATTTTATTAGTTGATTGTTTATCTCTCTAAGTTTTTCTAATTCCTGATAATACGTAGGAATAGGTTCATTATTATTAACACAGGAAAAGCAAAAAAATATTATTGAAATGTATATTAATTTCTTCATTTTTTAAAAAATTTCATTTTGTAATTAACCTCTACTTTTCCCTTAGATATTTCTTCTAATTTTCGTTTCATCAATCTCTTTTTTAAAGGGTTTAAATGATCTGTGAAAAGAATTCCTTCAATGTGGTCGTATTCATGCTGAATAATTCTAGCAGCAATTCCGCTATAAGATTCTTCAAAAAAATTCCAATTTTCATCATAATAACTGATTTTTATAACTGCTTTTCTTTCAACGTCTTCTCTTATTCCGGGAATACTCAAACAGCCTTCAGAAAATGGCCAGGGTGATCCTGTTTCATTTTCAATTATAGGATTTACAAATACTTTTTTAAAGTCTTTTAATTCTTTTAATTTTTCATCCAGTTCTTCCCCTTCTTCAGGTTCTGCAAATGGAGAAGCATCCACAGTGAAAATTCTTTTTGATATGCCTATCTGAGGACCAGCAAGACCTACTCCACTTGCAGCATACATGGTTTCAAACATATCGGAGACTAAATCTTTAAGAGATTCGCCTTCTTCAAATTCATCGCATTCTTTTCTTAGAATTGGAGATCCATAAGATATTATTGGTAAAATCATTGGGCAAATATAAAATGATTTAGCATTAACTTGAAAATTGATTAAAATTCTAAGTCCAAATTAAATTTTTCTTTAAAAGTGTGAAGATCTGGATTTTTTTCTGCCATTTGGAAAAACCTCTCCTTACTTGTTAGTTGAGTAAGCTTTGGATTGTCAGATTTTGTAAGCTCTAAAACCAATTGAATATGGCCATTTTTAAGTTCAGCCCTTAAAAAATCTAAAAGTAGCTGTTTTTGGGTCTGAAATTCCATCTTCTGAACTTCGCTATCCAAAATAAATTTTATTAAAAAATCGTCTAATAGTTCAGGAGTTTGTTTGGTGAGAGTAGTAAATAAACCAATTTTTCCTTCTTTATTTTTAATTTCTGCAAATTTATTCCATTTTTCTTCTAATAGCTTTTGAGAAAATTTAGAAGATTCTAAAACTTCCACCCCAAGATCTTCATTTTTATCAATTGATTCTTGATTAATTTGTTGTCTTATTCCAGTGATGGATGCTGCAACAGATCTCTTTTTTATACTTAGAGAAGTTTTGGGTCTGATTATTTCAGATTTCTCGGGTTCATAAGTCTTTGGGGGAGGTTGCTTTTCTTTGGGTTGTTTAACTTCCTTCAAGGGTTTATTTTCAACACCTTTGGTAGAAGGATTTAAATTTAAGTCTTTAAAATCTGGACCAATTATAGGAGCATCTAAGAAATTAAGCTTTTTTTTTTCTGCTCCATAGGAACAAAGCTTCATTATTAAAATCTCTACGAGAAGTCGCTGGTTTTGACTGGTCTTGTAAAAAGAATCTGCTTCATTTGTAAGGGATAATAAATCGGTTAAATATTCATTATCAAAAAGTTCTGCTTGAGTTTTAAATTTTTCAATAGTGTCTTTAGTATATTCTAAAATTTTCAAAGTTCTTTCATCCTTTGAAATCATTAAATTTCTAAAATGAGAAGCCAATCCGTTTATAAATAGACGACCATCGAAACCTTTAGAAATTATTTCATTGAACAATAATAAACTTTCGTGTATTAAGTTTTGATGAATAAAATCAGCAAATTTAAAGTAGTAATCGTGGTCAAGGATGTTGAGATTTTTAACTACTTCTTTGTAAGTAATGTTGCTATTGGTAAAATTCACCATTAAATCAAAACATGAAAGAGCGTCTCTAAGAGCGCCGTCGGCTTTTTCCGCAATTACATGCAAAGCTTCAGGTTCTGATTTCACACCTTCTTTATTAGCAATATTTTCTAAGTGTGCTACCATGTCTGGTATGGATATTCTATGAAAGTCATAGACCTGACATCTTGAAAGTATGGTCGGAATAATTTTATGTTTCTCTGTTGTTGCTAATATAAAAATAGCATGTGGAGGTGGTTCCTCCAAAGTTTTTAGAAATGCATTAAATGCACTTTGGGACAACATATGCACCTCATCTATTACATATACTTTATAATTTCCTCTTTGTGGTGGTATTCTAACCTGATCGTTAAGATTTCTTATATCGTCAACTTGATTATTTGAAGCAGCATCCAATTCGTAGATATTATAGGTGAAGTCGGTAAGATTAGGATCGTGCTTTAAATTTATAGACTTTGCAAATAATCTAGCAGTAGATGTTTTTCCAACACCCCTTGGACCGCAAAACAAATAGGCTTGTGCCAACTGATTAGAATCTATTGCTTGCTTTAGAGTAGTTGCAATATTTTCTTGACCAATAATTGTCTCCCAACTGTTGGGTCTATATTTTAAAGCAGAAACGGTATAGTTAGAATTGGACATCGTTTAACAAATATAAAATAAGCTTCAAAGTAATAAGGATTTTAAGACAAAATATTTCTAAACAAATTTATAGTTGGTTTTATTGGTTAAATAATTTTATTTTTCAGGGAATCTTATATCTTTGCAATCCAAATTTTAAATAACTAACATGAATCATTACGAAACTGTTTTCATTTTAACTCCCGTTTTGTCTGAAAAGCAGACAAAGGAAGCAGTAGATAAATTCAAAAAGTTATTGAAAAATAGCAGTGCTAAAATCAATAACGACGAATCTTGGGGACTAAAAAAATTAGCCTACCCTATTCAGAAAAAATCTACTGGATTTTATTTCCTAATCGAATTTCAAGCTGAAGGAGATGTTGTTCCAAAATTTGAGGTTGAACTCAAAAGAGACGAGAGAGTGATGCGATTTTTAACAACAAAGATGAATAAAGATCATTTCGAATACGCAGAAAAAAGAAGAGCTAAACTCTCTAAGACTGCTTAATTTATTAATTTTATAAAACACTAGCTATGGCTGATAATTCAGAAATTAGATATCTCAATCAAATTGACATTGAGATTAAAAAAGAAAAATATTGTAGATTTAAGAAATCTGGTATTAAGTTTATTGATTATAAGGACCCTGATTTTTTAATGAAATTCATTAACGAGCAAGGAAAATTATTACCAAGAAGAATTACTGGAACTTCTGCAAAATACCAGAAGAGAGTTTCTCAAGCAGTAAAAAGGGCAAGACATCTTGCAATACTGCCTTATTTAGCTGACCAATTAAAATAATTATCATGGAAGTTTTATTAAAAAAAGATATAGATAGATTAGGTAGCAAAGATGAGCTTGTAGAAGTGAAAAATGGTTATGGCAGAAATTTTCTAATACCAAAAGGATTTGCAATTTTAGCTACTGACTCTGTAAAAAAAATGCATTCGGAAACTCTTAAGCAAAGAGCTCACAAAGACAACCAACTCAAGGAAGAGGCTACCAAAATTTATGAGAAGATGTCTAAGAAAACTTTTAAAGTTCCTGCAAAAGTTGGTGAAAATGGGAAAATATTTGGATCTATCACTAATATTCAATTGGCTGATTCTTTAGACAAAGCTGGATTTAAATTAGAAAGAAAAAATATTACTCTTCCATCTGGAAATTTAAAATCTGTTGGTAAATTTGAAGCAGATATTGTTCTTCACAAAGAAGTAAAAGGAAAAATCTCCTTTGAAATTGTGGAGGGATAATTCATTCCCAAATAATTAATTTAAAGACTCTTTATGGGGTCTTTTTTTTGGCTATTTTTAGAATGCTTCTCCAATAAAAAAATAGAAACCGCTTCCCTCTCTTGTTAAGGCATAGTCTACTCTAGTATAAATATCCTTTTCTGGAAATAGCAAGAAACGAAGACCTGCTCCACCTGTTGGTAACAAGTTTTTAAATTGGAAATTATTGTCAGAATTGAAAACTTCACCAGCAGCAAAAAACAAACTTGCTCCCCAACGCTTTGCGAATGAAAAAGGAAGCATTCTATATTCAATCTGGCCTGCCAATAGGTGTTTGTCTCTATATCTTCCTATATAATATCCTCTCATTAAACTTTCTCCTCCCATTAAAGAAAGTAAGTTAAAAGGAGGGTTACCATTGATAAATTGTCCTTGAAGTTGAAATGCAAGTACATTATTTTTTCTTACTGGAAAATAAAATCTATTGTCAAAAAGAAAGCTAGTCAGATTGTAATCACTCCCAATTTCACTTCTATAATTCAAAAATGCCCATTCGCTAAAAATTCCATTTCTCGGATTCAACACATTATGAATATTGTTGTAAATAATTCCCCAACCCAAACCAATATTAGTAGAACCATTACCACCTTCTGGTTTTGAAAAATTGCTTGCTGAATTTTTATAAGAAACTTTATTCATGATTTGAAGATCAAATTCAACTCCAGTATAAAAATTTGGAAATACTTCTCTAAGAAACCTTTCCTTAAAATAAGTGAAATTCCCATCTATTCTAGCTATATGATCTTTGGGTGATTCTGACCCTATTCCATAATATAGTAACGGAAAAGATTGAAACCTAGTTCTCCCAAAAAAAAACCACTTATTTTCATTGGAATACAGAGCATGGTCTAACCAAATGCCATATTGATTTTCCATTGTATAAAAAGTAAAAGCTTTTATTTCACTAAGTCTATTTTTTAAATCTCTATTTGCAGAATATATATATAAACTCGATAACCCAATTTCCCAACTTGTTTCTGGTGAAAAAGCAAGTGTGGGATAGTTCATGAATTTTGGCGCACTTAAATCATTGGTGTCGTTTATTATTTTATTAATGTACTTAAAAATAAAATTTGAACTTGAATTCCCCTCTTGACAGTTCCCTAAAAAATAGCTAGCTGATAACAAAATATAAAGGACAAATTTCTTCACTACTTGAAAATGTTTTTTTCAAATTTCTAACATTTTAATACAAAATTTGTATTATTAATATTAAATTATCAACAAGATTAAAGGAAACACTACCTTTTTGAAATTATTACGTTTATATCATAAAAGCATCTATGAGAAAAACATTTATTTTAAAAATTTTACTTTCAATAACTATTACAACTTTTATAATAGCTTGTAATAAAGAAAAGGAAATTGGTTGTACCGATCCTATAGCAGTCAACTATGATCCTGACGCAACTTCAATTCCTGGATCTGATGTAGGTTACTGTATTTACGACTCTTCATGTTTGACTTTAATTCAAAATGTAGTTATTAATGATTATTTAGTGGACTCCTATACTATTGATACAGCATTTATTTACGGCGATTTTTTAAAAATTAATGTTAGTTATGGTGGTGGATGTGAAAACCATATTTTCAATTTAGTACATGAATTTTTATTTTGCGGGACTCCTCCAGTTCATGTTCCTCTTTATTTAACACATAACAGTAATAATGATAATTGTTATGCAGCATTGAATCAAGAGCTTTGTTTTGACATATCCAATTTATACGATTTATGTGCAGATACATCTGAACTATTTATATCTTTAAAAGATCCTGAAAACAATACTTTTATTCATTTTTAATTTAAATTTTAATGAAAAAAATAATTTTAATACTTCTCGCCTTTTTATTATTTAACAGCTGTGAAAATCCTCAAAATGTTGAACAAAAAACAAAATCAGTCTATTTAGATTATTCTTCTAAAGATGATATCCTTAGTGGGGGAGTAAAAATGATTCCAATTCAAACTCAATCAGGAAAATTTAACGTTTGGACCAAAAGAATGGGAAACAATCCTACAATGAAAGTTTTATTGCTTCATGGCGGACCAGGTGCAACTCACGAATATTTAGAAGCATTTGATTCTTATTTTCCCAATGCAGAAATAGAATATTACTACTACGACCAACTAGAATCTTATTACAGTGATCAGCCAAACGATAGCTCATTGTGGACTGTGGAAAGGTATGTAGATGAAGTAGAACAAGTAAGAGTAGCCTTAGGACTTAATAAAGACAACTTTTATTTGTATGGTTCTTCATGGGGAGGAATTCTTTGTATGGAATATGCTTTAAAATATCAAGAAAATTTAAAAGGTCTCATTATTTCTAATATGATGGCATCCATTCCAGAATATGTAGATTATGCCAACAATGTTCTTGGCCCTCAACTAGATTCAGCAGTTTTAGCAGAAATAAGAGCATTGGAAGCAAAAAAAGATTACTCAAACCCTAGATATAACGATTTAATAGTTACTAATTATTATCCAGAACATGTACTAAGAATGCCACTAGAAGATTGGCCAGACCCTGTTAATAGAGCTTTTGCAAATATGAGTCAAGGCCTATATATTACCATGCAAGGACCAAGTGAATTTGGTGTAGTGGGCGATGCTAAACTTAAATATTGGGATGTAAAAGAAAAACTAAAAAATATTAGTGTCCCAACATTATCCATTGGGGGAAAGTACGATACTATGGATCCAGAGCATATGAAATGGATTGCATCTGAAGTTCAAAACGGTAAGTTTTTATACTGTGAAAATGGTTCTCACCTATGTATGTATGACGATCAAAAAACTTTTTTTGAAGGTCTTATAAAATTCATTTACGATGTCAATAACGGCAGCTTTTAAAATTCTCTGTCTCCAAACTCGCTTTTTATAAAGTTGGTATTAGATTTGGTTTTATTAAAATTATAGTAAAGATTTAAATATTAACTGATACATTAACAAAAAAACATCATGAATTTCAAAATCTCTAAAATTTTTATCTTGATATCTGTTTTTGCTGGCATAGTTTCTTCTTGTAAAAAAGACAGTGAGCAAGAGAACGATTCTTAAGAAAGTTACAGATATGAATTATGGAAAAACTTAGTAGATAACAACTATAATTTTGATTTTGTAGGAAGACAAAAAGATTATGGAACCTATGAAGAATATTTAGGCGTAGAATTTGACATAGATCATGAAGGTGTTGGAGGTTATGAATCGGAGGATGTACTTGAAAATATTGAGGAAATACTTGCAACTATTTCATCACCAGTTATTGTTGAAATAGTTGAAAAATTACAAACCCATAATACTTATGTTACTATATCTTAAGAACGAATAGCCCCAGCTAACAATGAAACTATGACTTCTTCTTTAACAAATAAGGTAAATGATTTCAATTCTCAAATTGTTTTTATTGCAAATAGTTTAACTACCAATACTTTCAAAATTATTGCCCTAGATATGAATACTAATTTTAATGAATCTTATTTAGCAGATGATGTACATTACAATGAAGCTGGCGCTAAATTTATTGCAGATATTTATTTTGATGGAATTCAATCAGAATACGCATCTTCTTCTAAATCAATCAATATTTTGCCTCTTGGTGCTTCTAGATTAGAAGGAAATAGGCCTTAATAGCTCATTCTATTAAAAAAATTTATTTACCCATAATAGATTCTTTCACAATATGATTATGGAAACAAAACTGGACTATTTAATAACAATTCCAAGTTATTTTTTTCCATTCTACTAGATTTCGAGTTTATTTTCCTTTTTATTCACCATTA
>CALKFX010000157.1 GCA_938084875.1 uncultured Flavobacteriales bacterium
CTAAAGAAGCTTCTAATAATAATTTTTCTTGAAAAGGATCGCCTACTTGCACTGCTGGCAAATCATCCATTGAATCTTCTGTCATATCTTTAGATGCAAAGGCAGCTCCATGAATACCATCTTTTCCAGTTGAGGAACCAACTATAAATACTGGATTACCAACCCCAGTAGCAGTAGCTGAAATTAAATTATCAACACTCATTATTCCTGCAGAAAATGCATTTACTAAAGGATTTTGGTCGTAGCTTTCGTCAAAAGAAACTTCACCAGAAAGTACAGGGATTCCAAAAGAATTTCCGTAGTCTCCAATTCCCTTGACTACCCCTTTTAAAAGCCATTTAGTTCTAGTATTTTCAAAAGGACCAAATCTTAAAGAATTCATTTGAGCAATTGGTCTAGCTCCCATTGTAAAAATATCTCTATTAATACCACCTACACCAGTTGCTGCCCCTTGATATGGTTCTAAAGCACTAGGATGATTATGAGACTCTATTTTAAATGCACAAGCAAGTCCATCGCCAATATCTACTAACCCTGCATTTTCTTCCCCGGCCTTAACCAACATGTGAGGACCATCTTTAGGTAATTTTTTGAGCCAATATATTGAGTTTTTATATGAGCAATGTTCAGACCACATTACAGAGTATATACTTAATTCTGTAAAATTAGGAGTTCTACCTAAAATTTCACAAATATGGGTGAATTCTTCTTTTTTCAATCCCAACTCTACTGCTTGTTCGGCACTGGCTGGTTTGTTTTGCTGATTATTAGACATAATAAAATATAAGGAACAAAAATAATTAAAGAATGAAAGGATGCGCTCAAAATGTTATTGATTTACTAACATTATTTTAAGGATTGTAATTATTGTACTTGAGTGCAAATAATTTAATTATAATTAAATAAGAAAATAACAAAGATTCCATACAGGAAATAAATTTTAAATACTATAATATGTGCTTTGCATATTTTTTATAAATTGGATAAATATAAGATATCCCACTGACGCCTTTTATTTATATCTGCTTAATTATAATTGCAATTTTTAAACTAAAATTTTTCAATTCTAAAAGTATTTCTAGGACTGAAATTGTTAGTGCTTTTGTCTTAAAACTTTGTGGTGGAATAATACTTTATTACATCTACACTAAGTATTATACTCAAAGACATACAGCAGATATATTTAAATATTACGATGACAGCTTAGTACTTTATAATTCCTTCTTTAAAAATCCAATAGATTTTTTTAAAATCATTCTTGGCTTAGATTTTAATAGAGAATATTTTTCGTTTAATTATTATATGGAAATGAATAATTGGGATACTTCCTATAAAAACTCATTAATGAATGAGTCTAGACTCTTAATTAAGATAAATGCAATTTTAAATATAATAGGTTTAAAAAATTATTTTTTTAACTCCATCTCATTTATTCTAATGGCTTTTGTCGGTGAATTTTTAATATTTAAAAGTTTGATAGTTAAATTTAAATTTAAAAATCCAAAGATTTTATTTTGGTCATTGCTATTGTTTCCAAGTATTTTTCTTTGGAGCTCTGGAATATTAAAAGAACCATTGATAATTTTATCATTTGGACTAATACTTAATTCTTTAACTGTTAGAAGAAGAGCAAAATGGATTATTATAAGTTCATTTATAATAGCTTCACTAATTATTTTTAAGGTTAAGTTTTATATTTTTATTTGCTTTTTTCCAGCTTTAATTTCTTATATAATTTCTGAAAAAACAAAATTTAAAGCTCTAAGAATAATATTTACAGTTTGTGCGATTATAGCTGTAATAATTTTCGCAATGGGGAAAATGAATAACTCTTTTAATCCATTAAAAATTCTTTCTCAAAAGCAAAATGACTTTATAACCTTGAGTGAATTATTTGATACTGGTAGTGCTTTTAAAATAATTCCAATTGAACCAAATATAAACTCATTAATCAAAGCAATTCCAATGGGCGCAATCAATGGTTTTTTTAGGCCTTTCCCTAATAACATAAATAATTTATTGCAACTTTTTCCAATGATAGAAAACATGTTATTGTATTTAATGATTTTATATTTGTTTTTCAAAATACTTTTTTTAAAAATTAAAATAAAAAAAGATGTTAAAAATGCCTTATGGAACTCTTTATTTTTCATTATTATGCTTTTTACGTTAACTGGTGTTTCCACACCAGTTATTGGCGCGCTTGTTAGATATAAAGTACCTGGGCTATTATTTCTAATAATTGTAATAAATTTAATGTATGATCAATTTAAAAAACATCCAACTAAATAGAATTGCTGTAATTGTTACTATGTTTTTTTTAGTAGCATGCAAAGAAAAAATTAAAGTAGATTTCATCTCTCACAATGGAACTATTTTTTCAATGGATGACAACTATAACGTTTATGAAGCTATAGCGGTAAAAAATGGGAAAATTTTAGCTCTTGGAAAAAACGATCAAATATTAAATAAATATTCCTCCAATGAAATCATAGATTTAAAGGGCATGTTTACATATCCTGGATTTATAGATGCACATTGTCACTTTCTAGCATATGGTCTTCAGCAAGGAATGGTAGATGTTTCAAGTGCCAATTCTTTTCAAGAAACAATCGATATACTAAAAAAAAATAAAGATAAACAAAACAAAAACTGGCTAATTGGATACGGATGGGACCAAAACCAGTGGAAAGACAAAAACTGGCCAAACAATAATCTATTGAATGAGCATTTTAAAGATTTGAATATTGTACTTCATAGAATAGATGGACACGTTATTATGGCAAATGAAATGGCTATTAAAACTGCAAAAGTTGCATTAGATACAACAATTGAAGGAGGGTATATTGAAAGAATTGATCAAAAAATCACTGGCTTATTTGTAGACAATGCAATGAGTTTGATTTTGGAAAAAATTCCTAAACCAGATGAATCTTCTAAAAAAAAGGCTTTATTAAAAGCTCAAGAAGATTGTTTGTCTCTAGGACTAACTACAGTTGATATTGCAGGTCTCAACAAAGAAGATGTAGAACTAATTGACAAACTCCACAAATCAAAAGAATTGAAAATAAAAGTGTTTGCAATGCTTTCGGATAATGAGAATAATTTAAAGTACTACTTAGATACTATAGCAGAACCATATAAGACAAATAAATTAAATGTTCGTTCTTTTAAATTTTTTGCAGACGGATCTTTAGGGTCTAGAGGAGCTTGTCTTTTGAAACCTTATTCTGATCAGAAAAAAACTTATGGAATGCTATTGCAAAATCAAAAGATTTATGAAGAAAAACTTTTTAAAATTAAAGAATCAGGTTTTCAAGCATGCACCCATGCTATAGGAGACTCCACCAATAGAACAGTTCTAAAATCCTATGCTAAAATTCTAGAATCATCTAATGATTTAAGATGGCGAGTAGAGCATGTTCAATGCATTCATCCAAATGATATAAACTTTTTTAATCAATACAATATAATTCCATCTGTTCAACCCACTCATGCTACTTCAGATTATTCATGGGCTGCTCTAAGACTTGGTGAAAAAAGATTAAAAGAATGCTATCAGTACCAAACGCTGTTGGAACAAAATTTTTTAATTGCTCTTGGAACAGATTTTCCAGTTGAAAAGATCAATCCTATTTATACATTTTATGCTGCAGTTTTTAGAAAAAACAATATGGGAAAACCATTAAGTGGATTTCAAAAAAACGAAGCTTTGACTAGAATTAATGCCCTTAAAGGTATGACTATTTGGGCTGCACTTGCAAACTATGAGGAAACCGAAAAAGGGAGTTTAGAAATTGGAAAATCTGGAGATATGGTAGTTTTAAATACTGAAATTTTAAGTCAAGATGAAAACGATATTTTAAATACTAAAGTTCTCTACACAATAATTGATGGTGAAAATGTCTACAATTATTAAAAAGTCTTTTTAAATGTTAAATATGTCTTAAATACTACACTGATATCTACCACATAGAAGTATTTTTCTAAATTTGCAAAACTTTCATTTTATTTATGCTAGATAATAAAGAAAAATTTATTGGAGAAGGATTAACTTACGACGATGTACTATTGGTACCTGCTTACTCTGAAAATTTACCTCATGAAGTGAATTTAGGTTCTAAATTCACTAGAAATATAGTTATAAATACACCAATCATTTCTGCTGCTATGGATACGGTTACAGAGCACGAACTAGCTATTTCTATTGCTCAACAAGGTGGAATTGGAGTTATTCATAAAAACATGTCTATTGTGAGACAGGCCAATGAAGTTAGAAAGGTTAAAAGGTCTGAAAGTGGAATGATATTAGACCCAATTACACTAAACGAAGAAGCTTTAGTTGGAGATGCTTTAAGATTAATGGCTGAAAACAAAATTGGAGGAATTCCGGTAATAAGCAAAGAAAGAAAGTTAAAAGGCATTGTAACAAATAGAGATTTAAGATTCGAAAAAAAACTAAATAAAAAAATTGCAGAAGTAATGACGACAGAAAATCTTGTTACTGCAAATGAGGATGTTGATTTAGTAAAAGCGGAAAATATTCTTCAAAATCATAAAATAGAAAAATTACCGGTTATTGATGAAAATGATTTTTTAGTAGGTTTAATCACATTTAAAGATATCATCAAAGTAAAGCAGCATCCAAATAGCTGTAAAGACGAATTTGGCAGATTAAGAGTTGCTGCCGCTGTAGGAGTATCCAAAGATACTTTTGATAGAATTGAAGCTTTGGTGAAATCAAGTGTTGATGCGATAGTTATCGATACCGCCCATGGACATTCAAAAGGAGTAATTGATTTATTAAAAGAGGTAAAAAAAGAATATCCAAACCTAGATGTTGTGGTAGGTAATATTGCAACTGGAGAAGCAGCATTAGATCTTGTTCGAGCGGGTGCTGATGCAATAAAAGTAGGAATTGGACCAGGATCAATTTGTACAACAAGAATTATAGCTGGTGTTGGTTATCCTCAGCTTTCAGCCATTATGAATGTTAAGAAAGCTCTTGAAGGCTCATCAGTTCCCATAATTGCTGACGGTGGAATTAGATTTACTGGAGACATACCCAAAGCAATTGCATCTGGAGCATCTAGTGTTATGATGGGTTCTATGTTTGCAGGCACACAAGAATCACCAGGAGAAACTATAATTTACGAAGGAAGAAAATTCAAAACTTATCGAGGAATGGGTTCTATCGAAGCCATGCAAAAAGGATCTAAGGACAGATATTTTCAAGAAGATGAAAATGACATTAAAAAACTAGTTCCAGAAGGTATTTCTGCAAGAGTTCCTTTTAAAGGATCTTTAAAGGAAGTAATGCACCAATTAATCGGAGGACTCAGAGCAGGAATGGGTTATTGTGGGGCAAAAAATATTGAAAGTTTAATGGATGCAAAGTTTATTAAAATTACTAGCTCTGGAATGTTGGAAAGTCATCCACACGATGTTACAATAACAAGAGAGTCACCAAATTATAACATAAGATAAATAATTAACTTAATGAAACTATTCAAAACACTCGGAATTATATTTTGTTATGCAACACTTTCAGGACAAAATAATGCTATTTTAAAAATTGATGATCAAACAGTAAATAAAGCGGAATTTGAACAAATTTATTGGAAAAACAAAAAAGAAAAAAATGCTACTAAAGAAGATTTAGACGAATATATTCAGCTATTTATCAACTTTAAACTTAAAGTAATAGCTGCTGAAGAATTAGGTCTAGACACCACAAAGAAATTTATTAATGAACTAAGCGGATATAGAGTTCAATTGGAAAAACCATATTTAATTGATACCTCAATAAATGAAGATTTAATAAATGAAGCTTACTACAGAACTATTAATGAAGTTAATGCAAGTCACATAATGACCAAACTTGGACCAAATCCATCACCAGAAGACACGTTAAAAGCATACAATAAAATATTAGATATTAGAAACAAAATTATTTCAGGGAATATTGGTTTTGAGGAAGCCGCAGAAGAATTATCTGAAGACCCTTATGCTAAATCAAGTAAAGGAAATCTAGGATTTTTTAATGCGTTTAAAATGTTGTATTCATTTGAATGTGCAGCCTATGAAACACCTATTGGAAAAGTTTCCGAAATTGTAAGAACCAAATATGGATACCATATAGTCCAACCTAATTCTATAAGGAAAGCCAAAGGAAGAGTGAAAACTAGCCATATAATGATAACTACAAGTTCTAAAAAAGAAAACATCCTTTCTGAAGAAAAGATAAATTCTATTTATAAGGACTTGGTTGAAAAAACAAAAACCTTTGAAGAACTAGCTATTCAATACTCTGAGGATAGAAAATCCGCTAAAAACGGTGGAGAAATAGGATGGATAAATTCAGGTGGGAATTTTTACCCAGAATTTGAGGAAGCAGTTTTCTCACTAAAAACAGATGGTGAATACTCAAAGCCATTTAAAACTCCTAATGGTTGGCATATTGTAAAAAGGCTTAGCTATGAACCAATCGGCGACTTGAAATCTTTGA
>CALKFX010000158.1 GCA_938084875.1 uncultured Flavobacteriales bacterium
TTCCATAAAGACCACTTAAAATTAACAAATGATTTTGAGCATACTCCGCATCTGATAATTTCCATTTTTGAGGCTCTAAATATTTGAAAGAAGTACCTTGATATGCAAAAACAGCAGGTGTTTTATGATACTTATCAGAATCCCAAAGCTGAATATCGTGGATGGTTTGAGTATTTAGATTTTCACTTAACTTCATAAGTGTTTTTATCTTTTGCTTTGAAAAACCTTTAAATAATTGATGAATATTTATTGCCTCTTTTTGAAAAAAAGGAATAGAGCTAGGTGAATCTTCAATTTTAAATTGTGAATTCATCATGGTTTTAGTTGGAGATAGAACGATCTTCATTTATTTTAAGAAAGTTTTTTTAAATAATAATCTTCTCTGTAAGGTACAACATCTGTCTGGTTGGCAGTCAAACAGTATTTAATATCTTCATTTAGATTTAACTTTTTTAATCTTTTTCTATGAGAAGATGCCTTTAGATATCCATAAAAATTAGTCATAGCAGAAAGATAAAGATACTTAGCAGCAATAGTCGAATCATTAAAACTTTCAAAATTATTTGTCTTAAGTAAATTTTCACTAATTGCTCCTGCACATATAGAGTCTTCTAAACAAAATTTATTCTGCCAGCCCGAACCAAGTAATAATACACTTTTATTAAGATCAGTAAGATATTTACAGATGGCATTTAAATTCAAAAATGAACCTATTAATAAATGTTCTATGTCCTTGGCAATATTTATTGCTTTTGTTCCATTAGTGGTAGTGAGAACTAATGTTTCTCCCATTAACTTATCGTTTCTGTAACTTAATGGAGAATTTCCATAATCAAAACCATCAACAACTTTACCTTTTCTTTCTGCAGCTACATAGAAACCTTTATTTTTGTATTCTTTGGCTTCCTGTAAAGTGCTAACTGGAATGATTTTTTCTACTCCATAATGAAAAGCTGTACATATAGCAGAAGTTGCTCTAAGAACATCGATTACTACTACTACTTCAAAATCCTCGGCATACAAAGGAAAAAGATTTGGAGTAAAGCAGACTTCTACCTTTGGTTTCCTAATCATTTTTTTTATAAAAAGGCAACTTAACTAATTGTGCTGGAATAACTTTATTTCTAATTTTTAAAAATATTTTATTTCCCAACTCCGAATAATTAGATTTTACGTAGCCCATTCCAATTCCTTTTTCAACTGAAGGCCCCATTGTTCCAGATGTTACATGACCAATCAGAGTTCCATTTAAATCCTGAATTTCATAGTCTTTTCTGGGAATTCCTCTTTCTAACAATTCAAAAGCAACTAGTTTGTATTCTGTTCCATTTTCTTTGTCTTTTTTAATTAAATCGTCACTTATAAATGATTTGGAAAATTTAGTTACCCAACCAAGACCAGCAGAAATAGGTGAAGTGTTATCATTGATGTCATTTCCATACAAGCAATAACCCATTTCTAGCCTTAAAGTATCTCTAGAGGCCAATCCAGCTGGAAGAACTTCGAATTTACTATTGGATTTAAATATTAAATCCCAAATATCTTCTGCAATTTCATTGGGAACATATAGCTCGAAACCACCAGATCCTGTATAACCAGTCGCTGAAAAAATAATGTCTTTATAGTCTGAAAAACTACCATATTTAAAATGATAAAATTTAATTTCTGAAAGATTTAAGTCTGTAAATTCCTGTAATAATTCTTTCGCTTTTGGACCTTGAACAGCAATTAAGGAAGTATTATCAGAAATATTTTCTAATTGAGCATTACAGTTATTTTGCTGGTTTATCCATTCCCAATCTTTTTCAATATTAGAGGCATTTACTACCAACATATAATGATCTTCATCTATCATGTAGGTTATCATGTCGTCCACTATTCCTCCATTATTATTTGGTAAATAGGCATATTGAGCTCTTCCTGGAAACAATAACGAAGCATCGTTGCTAGATATTTTCTGAATTAACTCTAATGCGTTTTCCCCTTTTACCAAAAACTCACCCATGTGAGAAACATCAAATACTCCAACATTTTCTCTTACATTTTTATGTTCCGAATTAACTCCAGAATATTGTACTGGCATCTCATACCCTGCAAAAGGAACCATTTTTGCTCCCAATTCAATATGCTTTTTATAAAGTGCTGTTTTTTTCATTTATTTATTTCATTAAGGAAGTATACAAATCTAAATAAGTCTTTTTAATTTTATTTTTTGAATATTTTTCTAAAACAGTTTCTCGTCCCTTGTCCCCTATTTTTTTTCTTAATTCTTTATTCTCAATAAGTTTTGACAATACTTCTACCCACTGCTTTTCACCAACTGGTAAAAAACCATTTTCACCATGTTCAATAATATCCTTATTCATTCCAACATTTGACATTACAGAAGGGATTCCTACAGACATATAGAGTAAACCTTTCATTCCACATTTACCTTTGGCCCATTCATTATTGGGGAGAGGCATTATTCCTATGTCAAAGGAATTAAACAACTCAACTTCCATTTTATTTTCCCATTTAAGGCCTTTTATCCCTAGCTGCTTGTTGTGGTAATTTTCATCTCCGATTAGAACAAAATCAATTTTATCCTTGTATTTAGATTTTAATTTCAAATAAACATCGTTAATCATTTCAAAATGTTTGACAGTGGTGTGACTACCAACCCACCCTATTTTTACTTGGCCATTTTTATTAATTTTTTCAATGGGCTTATAAATATCTGTATCAACAGTTGATGGAATAATGGTAATATTTGAATTGAACTTTGAAGCATAATTTGCCAAATATTCATTACCACAAGTTATATGCTTACAAAGCGGTATAATTTTTTCAATCTTTTTTTCATCTTTCAAAAAAGAGATTTTTTTATTGACATCTGAAACATCTTTTACCCAAATTGCATCGTCAAAATCATAGACTATAGGAATGTTTTTTTTTGAAATATAATTCTCAAATAAAGTTGACTTTGTTGGAATTACTTCCCTATAAATAACTACTAAATCAAAACTTTCAATATCTTTTATATGTTTCCATCTTCTAAAGAATGAGTTAACACCAACTCTTACTTTTTTTAAAATATTTTTAGAATGATATAAAGCTTTCTCATCTTTTTCGTTGATGATATTAGCTAAGTAACATTGAATACCATTAGTTTCTAAATAATCAAAAAACTGCTCAAACCTATATCTTTGTCCAGGACTTCTGTCGATACGGTGATGTGCAAGAAATAAAATCTTTTTCAAAATTGGACTGGTAGATTAGGAAGTAAAAATAAAAATGATTTTGTTATAACTACTTAAAGTAAATAAATTCTTTGATTTATATTACAATTATAGTTAAAGTAAATTTCAGACTGAATTTTTAAATTTATATTTGTAACAATATGAATCCAGGATGGTATTTGCCAAAGAAATTAATATTATTAATCGATATTACCTTAACTTTTTTATCGATAATTCTAGCGTATTTAATAAGATTTGATTTTATTGACTTTTACGATCTTTTTTTGGTAAAAGAGTACGATACTCTTATTATTGGAGTTCCTGTTCTTCTATCCATTAGATTTTTTAGTTTTTTAATTGCAAAAACTCATAAAGGAATTATTAGGCATTTTTCAAACGACGATGCCCATCGAATTTTCTTCACAATTACTTTAGGTACTATTTTAATTAGTTTTCTCTCTATTCTGAAGTTTAATTTCATAGATGGAAGAGTCATTCTTCCAAAATCTGTAATAATTATCGAGTATTTAGGAACCTTGTTTTTGTTGCTTTCTTCAAGATTATCAATCAAACAAATTTTTTTCAGTAACAATAAAAAAAAGGGAGAAAAAATAAATATTCTAATTTATGGTTCTGGTAAAATGGGTATGATAACCAAAACAAATCTGGAAAAAGACGATAATAGCTATTACAATATTGAGGGGTTTATAGATGATGATATAAAGAAAGAGAATTTGTTGGTGGACAGAAAAAAAATAATTCACCCAAAAAACCTAGAGTCCCATATTGAAAAACTAAAAATAAGTACGGTAATTATAGCCATAAAAGACCCTTCTCAAGAAAACAAACAACATTTAGTTGATTTTTGCTTAGAAAATCAAATTAAAGTAAAAACAGTTCCAAGTGTCGAAGATTGGTATGATGGGAACTTCTCTACCAAACAAATAAAAGATATTAATATTAATGACTTGTTGGGAAGAAAACCTATTGAACTTTCCAATAAGAAAACGAAAGACGAAATAGAAAATAAAACGATTCTAGTTACAGGAGCAGCAGGATCTATTGGAAGTGAAATAGTAAGACAATTGGCAAAATTAAAACCCAAGAAAATAATTCTTTTAGATCAGGCCGAAAGCCCACTTTACGACTTAAATCAAGATTTGATAAATTTAAAAGCCAATCTTGAAATTATAATAGGAGATGTCACAAGAAAAGAAAGAATGAAAAATATTTTTCTTACCCATCAACCAGATTTTGTCTATCACGCAGCAGCATACAAACATGTTCCACTAATGGAACTCAATCCTTCAGAATCTGTAAGAACCAATCTCATAGGAACAAGAATTGTTTCAGACTTAGCAGTAGAGTTTAAAGTCGAAAAGTTTGTTCTGATATCTACTGACAAAGCAGTTAATCCAACTAATGTTATGGGAGCGTCTAAAAGATTGGCAGAAATGTATTGTGAGTCATTAAATAGAGAAAATAAAACAAAGTTTATTATAACTAGATTTGGAAACGTTTTAGGGAGTAACGGTTCGGTAATTCCTTTATTCAAAAAACAATTAAATAATGGTGGACCAATTACAGTCACAGACCCAGAAGTAACCAGATTCTTTATGACAATACAGGAAGCTTGCCAATTGGTCTTAGAGGCATCTTCTATGGGAGATGGAGGAGAAATTTATGTTTTTGAAATGGGAAAAAGTATTAAAATAATTGATTTGGCACATAAAATGATTCAATTAGCAGGTTTGAAAGTAAATGCAGATATAGAAGTGAAATTCACTGGGCTTAGACCAGGTGAAAAGATGTTTGAAGAGACATTAAATAAAAATGAAACTAC
>CALKFX010000159.1 GCA_938084875.1 uncultured Flavobacteriales bacterium
GAAGAAATTAAACTTTGGACATACTATCGGTCATGCAATAGAGAGTTATTTATTGGACTCCAACGCTCCTACATTACATGGTTTTGCAATTGCAAAGGGAATGATCATAGAATCCTTCATTGCAAAAAAAGAAAATCTATTGAGTGAAAATTACTTCCAAGAAATAAAAACAATTATTACCAATAAATTCAAACCCTATTTAAATTTTAAAATAGATTCTAAATCTATTATTAAGTTGATGCTTTCAGACAAGAAAAATACTAAAAGCACCATAAATTTTTCACTACCAACAAAAATTGGCGAAGTAACTATAAACCATGAAATAGAATTAAAAAAAGTGGAATCTTATTTATTAGAGTTTTTCCAAAATGATTGAAATTTCTTCCGTTAATAAAACTATTTATGGATCTATAGATTTGGAATCTTCCAAAAGTATAAGCAATAGACTTCTCATTATTAAAGAGCTTTGCAAAACACAATTTGAAATTCAAAACTTAAGTAATGCGAAGGACACCAAAATTTTAAATGAACTCTTAGATACTTATAATAAAAGAATAAACCTTAATTGTGAAGATGCAGGAACAGCATTAAGATTTTTAATAGCATTTCTTGCAACAAAAGAAGGCATTTGGAGAGTGTCAGGAAGTAAAAGAATGCATGAAAGACCTGTAAAGCCTCTAATAGATTGTCTTAAAGAGCTAGGTGCAGAAATTAAGTATTTAGAAAAGGAAGGGTTCCCTCCTATTGAGATAAAAAGTAAAAAATTAAAAAGTAAAAAATTAAGTTTGCCAGGAGATAAAAGTAGTCAATTTATATCTGCTTTATTGTTGGTAGCACCAACGATAGAAAATGGACTTACCCTAGAAATTACTTCAAAAGTATTATCCAAACCATATATTGCTATAACACTTGGTTTAATGAGCGAATTTGGAATTGAATATAGCTGGGAAAATAATGTTATAAAAGTTGAACAGCAGAACTACATAGCAAAAAATATAGAAGTTGAAAATGATTGGTCTGCAGCTTCATTTTGGTACAGTTTTTTAGCTTTGTCTAAATCTGGAGAAGTTAAAATTCCCAATTTATATGCTGACTCTCTTCAAGGAGATTCTGTTTTATCAAGTATATATTTAAAACTTGGTATTAAAACAGAATTTAATGAAGATTCTATAGTTCTATATAAAATAAAAAACATAGCTAAAGAGCTAGAATTAGATCTTTCCAGTCATCCCGATTTGGCGTTACCAATCATAGTTACTTGTTGTGGACTTGGAATAAAAGCTCATTTAATGGGCTTAAAAAGTTTGAAAGTTAAGGAATCTAACAGGTTAGAGTGTATTAAAAAAGAATTGGAAAAGTTTAATGTAATTTCTTCCATAAGTGACTCTTCGATAAAAATAAAAGAGAATCAAAAGATAGTTCAACCAACATCTATTATTGAGTGTCATAATGATCATAGAATAGCCATGAGTATTGCTCCACTATGTATGAAAGTTGATTCTATAAAGTTTGACAATAAAGAAGTAGTGAATAAATCTTATCCTAAATTTTGGGAAGATTTTAATCGAGCATCAAAAAACAATAACTAACCCTAGATTAGAATTCAAATCCTTGTTAGTCAATAATGATGGTGGGTCACTATCAAACCTATATTCTATATCCAAACTAAGAGAAAGGTTTTTATTTAACTTATATAGCATATTAGTTTCATTAAGTAGTCTATAATCAGCTAAAGAAAAAAGGTATTGCTGAAAATAAGTTGTATTTATTACAGTTAATTTCTTTTTGTATTTCCAAGACCAAACCATAGAAAAAATTGATCTTGTATAGTTGGTATAATATTTTTCGTTTTGTGGCAGGCGAGATCTGTTCAGAACCTCTTCTTCTTGCATAACACCTAGACTCAAATCAAAATTTATTTTTGAAGAGCTGTCTCTTTCAATATTTATTAAATTTCTTCTGTAGCCCAACCCCCCTAATAATCTTTTGTTAAATAATAGAATGGCATTGCTTTGTAATTGAGTAAACATAAAATACCTACTCTTATCATTTATTTGGTAATCGTATCTTAATTGAGAAAAGGCACTATTAGAAACCTCTGTTTTATTTTGACTTATATATTGCCCACCTGAAAAAAGTCTTAGCAAGCTTTTATTTTTCTTGTAAGAGAAATTCAAAGAGTATCCTAAAATAAAAACAGATGCATTTCCAGAAATGGATGTCCCATTAAATTCAGAAGACACTTGAAGTCCATCTTTATTTTTGTTAAACAGCTTTTCAGTATTTACTATAGATTGACCGAAAATCATTGAACTAATGAAGCAAAAAATTATTGAAAAAGATATTTTTTTATTTAGCATATAAAATTATTGACTGAAAATAGCTATAATTAGTGTTACGGTTTTAAAATATTATAATTTATGAAAAAATTCCTTATTAAATTAGTAATAGAAAGCGATAGTAAAATAGGAAAAAGGTTTGATATTTTCATACAAGTTCTTATTGTTTTATCCATTATTTCATTTTCTATTGAAACGTTGCCTGACTTGGACAATGATGTTTTAATAATATTAGATTTATTTGAGCTAATAACAGTTATTTTATTTTCCGTTGAGCTAATATTAAGGCTATTTCTTACATCTCCACCATTTAAATATTTATTTAGCTTTTATGGTTTAATAGATATTCTAGCCATACTTCCATTTTATTTGACAACAGGTTTTGATTTACGAACTGTGAGAGTTTTTAGACTATTTAGATTATTTAGAATTTTTAAATTATTTAAGTATGGTACAGCTATAGACAGATTGGTTGAAGCATTTGCAGAAATTAAAAAAGAACTTATCCTATTTCTTATAGGAACCTTATTTTTTATTTATTTATCTTCTGTAGGTATTTATTATTTCGAAAGTCAAGCTCAACCAGAATTATTCAAATCTGTCTTTCATTGTATGTGGTGGGCTGTGACAACTTTAACAACTGTAGGTTATGGAGATATGTACCCAGTAACAATCGGAGGAAAATTGTTCACTACATTAATAGTATTTATTGGTATGGGAATGGTCGCTGTTCCTACTGGTCTTTTTGCATCAGCTGTTTCAAAAACATTCAAAAAATAGCATATTTAGGAATAATCACCTAAAATATTTTTTTTATTATAATAATGTATTTTAGAATTATTATATTGAATTAAATTATAATAATATGGATTTATCAAGAGAAAAAACAGAAATACCTTGTCCTGGCGGGGGAAGATCAATTAAAACTACTTATGGAGATTTAGGAAGAAAGAGTTCCTTAAAGTCAAGTAAAGGACACGAATACAAATTTAAATCTAGTGATCAAAGTAAATTAAAAAGGTCTATGGATAAAATTGGAAGGCTACAAAAAGAATTTGAAAGAGATATGGAAAGAGCTCAAAAAGAATTTGGAGAAAGCTTAAATAATGTAATTAGCAATGCCGATATAATTTTGAAAAGATAAAATGTCATCTATTACTGATTCTCCAATTTCAAAACTAGAAGAAGATTTTTTAAATATTGAAAAATATTCAAAATCTTTATCAAAGTTTATTCAATTAAGTGACACCCCAATCACTATTGGACTTCAAGGCGAGTGGGGAACTGGAAAGACATCGCTAATGTCCTTGATTCTCGAAGAATTCAACTCTGAAGAAAATCAAAAAACAATTGCTACTTCTTGGGTGAATACTTGGGAGTATAGTATGTTTAAAAATGCCAGAGAGACCACACCAAGTGTACTTAAAGGAATGTTAGAGAAACTAAAAGATTCGTGCAAGGAAAGAGATGTTTGGACTATTCAAGATGATGTTAAATCTGCATACCATAAGGCTGGAAAGTTCCTTTCAGGTATCGCAAACCAAGTTATTGCAAATCAAACTGGTGTAAATGTAAAAGATGCAGCAGATGGAACCAAAAATGAATCGATAATTGTAGCTGAAATAGCAGAGATTAAAGAACTCATTTCAGGACTAATTAAAGATTTAATAAACGATAAAAAAAATCCTGTTGAAAAAGTAGTATTTTTTGTGGATGATTTAGACAGAATACCACCAACAGATGCGGTAGAGGTATTAGAATCTCTCAAAAATATTTTTGATATACCTAACTGTGTTTTTATTCTAGCTATTGATTACGATGTAGTTGTTGAAGGATTAAGAGGGAAATTTGGTCCAAAAACAAAAGAAAATGAAAGAGAGTTTAGATCATTTTTTGATAAAATCATACAAGTTCCATTTACCATGCCTGTTGGAGCTTATGATATCACTTCGTTTTTAAAAGAAAAGCTTAAAAAACTTAGTGTAGATATTGAAGATGAAAAAGTTAGTTTAGTCACAAAAATTGTTGGTTACACAGTCGGAAATAATCCAAGAAGCTTAAAAAGATATTTGAATACATTCAGCTTAATTAACCAGATTATTGAAGATGATGATGAAAATGATAAAGATAATGAGAATATTATTCTACTTTTTGCAGTACTAGGAATTCAAATTTCTTATCCAAAAATATTCAGAATTCTAACTCAAAATGCCAATTTTTTGTTTTGGGATAAAGAATTTGGCAACAAAATTGGGATTGATTTAGATAAAGCAAAAGAAGACTTAAAAAAAGTTGGGGAATCTGAGCTAACAGACGAAGCTTGGGAACAAGTTATATGGGGGTTTTGCCAAACAGATCCTTTTTTAAAAGTTAAATGTATTAGTATTTTAGAATTATTAAACTTTTTAAGGGAAATAACAAAGGACGAAATAGGAAAAAAATGGGAAGAAAACTCATTACACGATCAACTAAGCTCTGTTTTAGAATTTGCAGCAATTACTAACGTGGATGATGATCTAGCAACGAAACAAGCGGTAAGTAAGGTTGGCTCTAGAACTTACTATGAAGGTATTGATGGATATATTTTAGAAAATAAAGAATTATCTAATTATTCCAAAGAGCATGAAGCTGTTTTAATAGCTATAGATAAAAAATTAAGAGAAATATATGCTGATAAAATATCTAGCGAAAATATATTAATAGACTATAGTAAAACGGGAGGTTTAGTATTGAATTGGAAAAAGAAAAGTGGAGGAAAGTTTTTTCAAATTAGGTTTGGAAAAACTGATTCATTCATTGATGCTGAAAAAAAACACTTTTTGCAATGTTATATTTATAAAAGTTCTAAGGATTATCAACATCCTGAAATTTTAAGTTTATTTCCAGCACAATCGATGCACTCTAAATGGATGTTTTATTGTGTAATAAGGGATTTAAATGATTTTGAGATTCTTTTAAATTCTAAATTAATTGATAAAGGAATTGAAGCTAATGATCAAAAAATAAAATATCTCCATCCATCTAATTTGGAAAAAACATCTGAGCTAAAACCATATTTCAAAGAAGATATCGAAAAAGTATTAAACCAAGGTATTAAGTTCTAAATGAAAACATTTCTTATTAAAAGGAATCCCGACTTTACCACACATGGAGTTCTTGTAAAGAGAAATATCGTAAATAAAGAATTTACAGAAAGGAGAATTAACGGCTTCCCCTACTCTAACAAGTTAAATATTGGAGATAAAATATTAGTCTCTGAAACAAGTTATGGAATCTATGCTTATGGAAGTGTGACCAAAGTTGATGAAATAATTGAGTTTAATTCAGTAAATGAAATCTTAAATTATACAGAGAAAAACAAAATTAAAGACATCAAATATTGGTACAACTTAATTTTGAGATTTAAACAGAAAAAAGAAAACGATAATAATGCGGTTTTAAGATTTCAACGATATTTCATTCAGCAAAAATTACTCAACAGAACTATTCCATTTTTTGAAGAAATAAAAAGTCTGAAAAAAATTCAAAACTCAATTTACGAAGTCAAAGATTTAGAAATTTTAAAATCTATTGACTCGTTTATTAAAAAACCTAGAAGCATAAAATTAGAAAAATTTGACTCAAAAATTCCCAATAGTTTGAGGATGGATTTATATTCATTATTCAACCAAAAATACAATATATCAACTTGGATAGATATAGACCATTTTATCCCAAAATCAGTAGGTGGGCCAGGAAATATAGCTGAAAATCTTGTTCCAGTTGGATTCTCACTAAATAGGTATAAAAGTAATGCTATTCCCAAAGGACTATTTTATCACGCAAATAAAAATAAGGAATTAAAAAAATACGTTAAAAAAGAATACTTAAAAGAAAATACTCCCAATTACATTTCCAATAAAGATTTTAAAAGTTCCAATGAAGATGCTAGAAAAATTATCGAC
>CALKFX010000160.1 GCA_938084875.1 uncultured Flavobacteriales bacterium
ATACGATGTGTTGTGTTTTTCACACGCTTGTTTCATTTTGGAATGAAAAAACCTTGTGTCGCTTTTGTTAATGAAAGTGGGGGTCATGTCTGCTCCGCCGCCAAACCATGACTTTCCAGTAACTAAAAACCTGGTATTAAAGTGAAACGCCGGAACTTTAGGAGACTTCATGTGAGCAACCAGGCTTATCCCAGAGGCCCAGTATTTTGGAGATTCTTGTGTTCCTTGAATTTTGTCTCTATATTCTTCCGAAAACTCACCAGAAACAGTAGATATGTTAACACCTACTTTTTCAAAAACATTACCCTTCATGATGCTTATCTCTCCTCCTCCAGAGCCTTTGTGCTTCCATGTTTTCCTTTCAAAAGAACCACTGTCTATTTCTTTGAAAGCAGCGCAAAACTGATCTCTTAGGTTTCTAAACCAAGCTTGTGCGCTTTCTTTTTTAAGTTCGTTATTTTCCATTCTAGCTTAAAATACTGTTAAGGATTGTCTTCTTGGAGCCACTCTGCATAACTATTGGCCGTCTCTCGCAAAAAGCCCTTAACCAACTTTACCTCTTTAGGTTCGTGTTTCTTTAGTATCTCTACGATTTCAATAAGCATGTTTTCACATGTTGGTTGGTAGTCAACTAGCCTAATTCTTTCGTTAATTGATTCTATTTCCTTAAACCTTGTGTCTTTTCTTAAAATAAGCCTGTGGTCAAAAAGCGGCAATATCTGTGTTTTAACTATTTTTTTTATCTCTCCAAAGTCCACTACCATTCCGCAGTCTGAAAGCCCTAAATCGCTTTTTGGAGCCCCTACAAAAGTCAATTCAAGATGGTAACTGTGGCCGTGAATATCTTTGCACTTTCCGCTATAGCCGTCCAGTGCGTGGGCTGCCTCAAAATCAAATTCTTTTGTTATTCTAATCTTCACTTTTTTGTAATGTTCAACAAAATTACGATTAAAAGAGAAACTATTTTTTAATTCATCACTATTAATATTTGGCTCTCTTAATTTTAGGATTGTTTATATTTAAATTACTTTAGAAATATGTATTCCAAAAAAGATAGCTTTTTAACCCTCTCATCAGAGATAGACTTGTTTATAAATAAATATTATAAACATGAGCTTATAAGGGGCGTTTTGCTTTCTTCTGTTTTTATTATTTTTCTTTTAGCGGGTGCTTGGTTTTTAGAGTTTTTATTTCGGTTTTCCTCTGTTGGGCGTGGTGTGTTGTTTTTTGGCAGTGCTATATTTGCTTTAATTTATGTTTCAAAACTTACGGTATTTCCTTTAATTAAACTTTTTGGGGTTCACGGGAGAATGTCACACGAAGAAGCGTCAGTTTTACTTTCTGAAAAAATACCAGAAGTTGGAGACCAACTAGTTAATGCTATAGGCTTGGGAAAACAATTAGAAAAAACCGAAACAGACCTTTTAAGGGCTTCTGTTGAGCAAAAGGCTTTAAACTCTTTAAAATTTGATTTTAGAGGCTCTGTTTCAATACATGACCAAAGGAGAATGCTCTATGGTTTTTTAGCGCTTTTTTTGATTTCTGGGGTTTGTTCTTTTATTTATCCTGATTCTATTATTCCTCCGCTTAAAAGAGTGGTCTTTTTTCAAAAAAGTTTTGAAAAGCCTATTCCTTTTGAGTTTGAGGTAAACAATGGGCATCCGTTGAGGGTTTTGGAAAATGAACCTTTAGAAATAGCCATAAAAACAATAGGAAAAACCGATCCTGAGCAAATCTTTTTGTATTCCCAAAAAAAGCGATTTTTTCCTGAGAAAATAAACAAAAAGTCTTTTAAATACGTTTTTAACTCTGTTAATAAATCTTTTGTTTTTAAACTTTTAGACGGTAATAGAGACACTGTAAACTACAGTGTTACCGTACTGCCTAGACCTAGAATTCTAAAAGAAAAAAAAATTGTTAAGTATCCAAGTTATACACAAATAGAAAATGATACTTTTTACGACCTAAATAGAATAATTGTTCCTGAGGGCTCTGTGATAGATTGGGAAATAAGATGCAAAGACATTTCTTTTTGTTCTGCTGTATTTGAAGACTCTTTAATAAGGTCAAAAAATGAGGTGTTTGATTTTACTTACTCACCTAAGAAGTCTCAAGATTATAAACTTTTTGTTCGCAATAGCTTTTCGGATTTTATAGATTCGTCGTGCTACTTTATTGAGTTAAATAAAGACGGCTTTCCAACTATTGAAGTTAATGAGGTTGTTGATAGCAACAAGATTAATAATAGATTGTTTTTGGGGGACATATTTGATGACTACGGATTCCATTCGTTAAAATTCTTCTGCCTTAAAAACGATAGCATTATTTACAGTGAGCTTCTAAAATACAATGGGAGCAACAGGGCTGTTTTTAATTTTGAATATGATTTTGAGAGTTTGTCTCTAAAAAACGGGGATTTAATACGTTATTATTTCGCAGTAAAGGACAACGATGGAATTAATGGTCCTAAAGAGGTGTTGTCTAAGTCGATGTTCTTAAAAGTGCCCTCTAAAGAAAGGCAGAAAGAAATCAGAAAAACCAAGAGCTTAGCAAATAACCAGTCGTTTAGTTCTTTAAGAAAAAAACTTCAAAACTTTAATTCTGAGCTTGAAGAAATGAAAACTTCAATGCTAAACAAAAAGTCTTTAGCCTGGGAAGATAAAAGCTCCTTGGAAAACTTTATTAAAAAGCAGAAGGAGATGCAAAAAGAATTAGAAAATCTTAAAAATCAACTTCAAAAAGAATTTTCAGAAAGCCAAATAGAAAAAAACAAGGAGATTCTAAAAAAACAAGAACAAATCAGTAAAATGATGGATGAGCTTATGTCGGATGAAATGAAAAAGCTATTCGATGAGCTAAGTAAATTGTCAGAAGAAATGAATAAAGATAAAATCCTAAAGAAATTAGATGATGTTGATTTTGCTCAAGAAGACATGCTTAAGGAACTTAACCGAACGATTGAGCATTTTAAAAAAATGGAGGTTGAACAAAAAGCGGAAGATCTTTCACAAGATCTTAAAGATCTATCTAAAAAACAAAGCCTATTGATGGAAAAAACTATCGATAAAGATGTTTCAGGATTTGAAAAAAATAAACTACAAGAAAAAATAAAAGAGGGCTTTAATAAAATTCAAAGCGAACTCTC
>CALKFX010000161.1 GCA_938084875.1 uncultured Flavobacteriales bacterium
CTTGAGGTTGCTCTACCAGATGTAATTGTTCTTAATTGGGTTACATATCCAAACATTTCAGAAAGAGGAACCTTTGCTTTAACCACTTTAGAACCTGCTCTATCGTCCATTCCTTCAATTAGACCTCTTCTTCTATTTAAATCTCCGACAACATCCCCCATATTAGCTTCTGGAGTTACCACCTCAATTTTCATCATTGGCTCTAAAATGACCGGATTACACTTTGGAAGAGAAGCTCTGTAAGCCATCTTAGCACAAAGTTCAAAAGAAAGAGCATCCGAGTCAACTGCATGAAAAGAACCGTCTGTTAAAGTTATTTGCATATTGTCAATTGGATATCCAGCTAAAACACCATTATTCATGGCATCTTTAAATCCTTTCTCTACAGATGGAATATATTCTTTAGGTATATTACCACCTTTAATTTTATTGGTAAAAATCAAACCAGGTTTATCAGCGTCTCCAGGTTCAATAGTAAATACAATATCAGCAAATTTACCTCTACCACCTGATTGCTTTTTATAAACTTCTCTATGTTCAGCAGATGAACTAATTGCTTCTTTATAAGCAACCTGAGGAGCACCTTGATTACACTCAACTTTAAATTCTCTTCTTAGACGATCTAAAATTATATCTAGATGTAATTCACCCATTCCAGAAATAATAGTCTGGCCAGAGTCTTCGTCTGTTTTTACTCTAAAAGTTGGATCTTCTTCAACTAATTTTGAAAGCGCTAAACCAAGTTTATCAACGTCTGCTTGAGTCTTAGGCTCAATAGCCAAACCAATTACTGGTTCTGGAAAGTCCATTGATTCTAAAATTATGTGCTTTTTTTCATCACAAAGAGTATCACCAGTCTTGATATCTTTAAATCCAACCAATGCACCAATATCTCCAGCATCTAATGATGGAATCTGATTTTGTTTGTTAGCATGCATTTGAAAAATTCTAGAAATTCTTTCTTTTTTAGATGTCCTAGTATTGTATACATAAGAACCAGAATTTAATTTACCAGAGTAAGCTCTAGTAAAACATAATCTACCAACAAATGGATCCGTAGCAATTTTAAAAGCCAGTGAGCTAAAAGGTTCATTTACGGATGGTTGCCTAGAAATTTCTTCCCCTGTATATGGATCCGTTCCAGAAATAGCTTTTATATCTAAAGGTGATGGAAGAATTTCCATTACCATATCTAACATTGTTTGTACACCTTTGTTTTTAAAAGCAGAACCACACATCATAGGAACAACTTTACCAGCAATTGTAGCTTCTCTTAGGGCATCCAAAATTTCTCTTTCTGTCAAAGAATTCTCATCCTCGAAATATTTTTCTAATAAATTATCGTCAAATTCTGCAACTGCTTCCAATAATTCTCCTCTTAGAGCTCTAGCTTCATCAATGATATCTGCTGGTATTTCAATTTCTTTGAATGTCATACCCATATCATCTTCATTCCAAACAATCCCCTTGAAATTTATCAAATCAACTACTCCTTTAAAATCGTCTTCAGAACCAATATTAATTTGCAATGGCAAAGCATGACTTCCTAACATTTCTTTTACTTGCTTACAAACATTAAGAAAATCAGCACCTTGACGATCCATTTTATTAACGAATCCAATTCTAGGAACATTGTAATTATTTGCCAATCTCCAATTAGTCTCGGATTGAGGCTCAACCCCATCAACGGCACTAAATAAAAATACCAAACCATCTAAAACTCTCAAAGATCTATTTACTTCAACCGTGAAATCAACGTGTCCTGGTGTATCGATTATATTTACATGGTATTCTTGCTCTCTATAATTCCAATTAAGAGTAGTTGCGGCAGAAGTAATAGTAATACCTCTTTCTTGTTCTTGCTCCATCCAATCCATTGTAGCAGCACCATCGTGTACTTCTCCAATTTTATGGCTTACCCCACCATAGTATAGAATTCTTTCAGTAGTAGTAGTCTTTCCAGCATCTATATGTGCTGCAATCCCAATGTTTCTTGTGTATTTTAAATCTCTTGCCATGTCTATTAAAACCTGAAGTGTGAAAATGCTTTATTGGCTTCTGCCATTCTGTGAACGTCTTCTTTTTTCTTAAATGCAGCTCCTTCTTCTTTGGATGCTGCCATGATTTCTCCTGCTAATTTTTCGCTCATGGTCTTTTCGTTTCTTTTCTGTGAAAAACCGATTAACCATTTTATAGCTAAAGATCTTTTTCTGCTATCTCTTACAGGTGTTGGAATTTGGAATGTTGCTCCACCTACTCTTCTACTTTTAACTTCGACTGCTGGAGTAATATTTGCAACTGCTTTTTTCCATATCTCTAAACCATCTTCTGATGTTTTTTCAGAAATTATAGCTATAGAATCATAAAAAATATTGAATGCAATATTTTTCTTTCCGTCTACCATAAGACTATTCACAAATTTTGTAACCTCAGTGTCTTTAAACTTAGGATCTGGTAAAATAATGTGCTTTTTTGCTGTTCTTCTTCTCATCTAATAAGTTATTTCTTTTTAACTTTTTTGGTACCATACTTAGATCTTCTTTGTGATCTTCCTTCTACACCTGCTGTATCCAACGCTCCTCTAACTATATGGTATCTAACACCTGGTAAATCTTTTACTCTCCCGCCTCTTACTAAAACTATACTGTGTTCTTGTAAATTATGTCCTTCACCGCCGATATAGGCATTTACTTCTTTTCCATTGGTAAGTCTAACTCTAGCAACTTTTCTCATTGCTGAGTTTGGCTTTTTTGGAGTAGTTGTGTAAACTCTAACACACACCCCTCTCCTCTGTGGACAAGAATTTAATGCAATAGATTTACTAACTTTTATTTTAGTTTGTCTACCCTTTCTTACTAACTGCTGTATCGTTGGCATTTTATTTTATTTATTGATTTTTCGGCTTGCAAAGGTATGAGAATATCTTAAAAATCCAATACATCAACGATTATTTTTAAAATGTTTATTTACTGAGGATTATTTATTATTTACTTAATGTGTAGATATATCTAAAATTATTGTTGTTTTACAAAACAAATATTTATTAATTTTCAAAGCTTAACTGGAATTATAAAAATGAACATTCTTCAAGGACTAAATAAATCTCAAATTGAAGCAACAAAAGTAATTAATGGACCAATAATGGTAATTGCTGGTGCTGGATCTGGTAAAACAAAGGTCTTGACCCACAGAATTGCATATTTAATAGAAAATGGAATTGACCCATTTAATATTCTTTCTCTAACATTTACAAACAAAGCTGCCCAAGAAATGAAAGAGCGAATCTCAACAATGGTTGGTTCTGAAAACTCTAGAAATATTTGGATGGGCACTTTTCATTCTGTTTTTGCTAGAATTCTCAGAGTTGAACACGAAAAAATTGGATTTCCTTCCAATTTTACAATTTATGATACACAAGATGCCAAAAGCTTAATTAAAACGATTGTAAAAGAAAAAAAATTAGATGACAAACTTTACAAACCTGGCATCATATACAACAGAATTTCTGCTGCAAAAAACAGCTTAATTGGTCCAGAAAACTATATTAACGACAGTGAGATAAAATCAACTGATCGATCTACTGGAAGACCTCAAATTGGCGATATATATATGACTTACAGTCAAAGGTGTTTTAGAGCTTCTGCTATGGATTTTGACGACTTATTATTCAAAACAAATGTTTTACTAAAACAAAACCCAGAAGTACTCTATAAATACCAAGATAAGTTCAAATACATTCTTGTAGATGAATATCAAGATACCAACCACGCTCAGTATTTAATAATAAAATCTCTAGCAGCTCGTTTTGAAAATATTTGTGTTGTGGGAGATGATGCTCAGTCAATCTATTCCTTCAGAGGAGCAAATATTAAAAATATATTAAATTTTAGAAAAGATTACCCAGACTATCAATTGTTTAAATTGGAACAGAATTATAGATCCACTAAAAACATTGTAGAGGCAGCAAATAGCATAATAAGAATCAATAAAGATCAGATTAAAAAAAATGTATGGACAGAAAATAATACTGGAAGTAAGATAAAAATAGTAAAAAGCTTTTCGGACAATGAAGAAGGAAAAGTGGTAGCTAACAGTATCTTTGACAATTCAGTTTCACAAAGTATTTCTTATAAAAATTTTGCTATTCTTTACAGAACCAATGCCCAATCGAGATCTTTTGAAGAAGCTTTAAGAAAATTAAACATACCATATAAAATTTATGGCGGGTTGTCTTTTTATCAAAGAAAAGAAATTAAAGACTTATTAGCCTACTACAGATTATCGGCTAATTTGAATGATGAAGAAGCTCTTAAAAGAATTATTAATTATCCTAAAAGAGGAATTGGTCTTACAACAATAAATAAAGCTATAATATGTGCCAACCAAAAAGATGTTTCTCTTTGGGCTGTTTTGAAAGATCCAAATCTATTTGGATTTGAAGTTAATAGTGGGACAAGAAGCAAACTAGATCAATTCACCTCTATGATCTTGAATTACAACTCAAGATTAAATAAATCTGATGCCTATGAACTAGCATTAGAAATAGCAAAAAACACAGGGTTAATTAGAGATTTAAGTAGTGACAGAACTCCGGAGGGAATTGTCCGATTTGAAAATGTTCAAGAACTATTAAATGGAATTCAAGAATTCTCAAAAAATTCTGAGGAAGATTCTCTTGTCGCACTAGGAGATTTTTTAATTGATGTTGCATTACTAACTGATGCAGATAAAGGAGAAGAAGATGGTATTAATAAAGTTTCTTTAATGACCATCCATGCTGCAAAAGGATTAGAATTTTCTAATATACATGTGGTTGGAATGGAAGAAGATTTATTCCCATCCATGTTGGCAAAAAACTCAAAATCTGATCTTGAAGAAGAAAGAAGATTATTTTATGTCGCGGTTACTAGAGCAAAAGCAAACCTAACTTTATCTTATGCTGTAAGTAGATTTAGATGGGGCAATTTAATTCAGTGTGAGCCAAGTAGATTTTTGGAAGAATTAGACCCAAAATATATCGAACATACCTTTTCAAGAAAAAGATCTTCCGAACCTTTCAAAAATAGTCTTTCAAAATCTTCATCACAGCCATTGAAAAATAAATTTAGCAAACCATTGGCCCATCTAAAAAAAGTGAACAATACAGACAATAGTGCTAACTACAATAAAAAGCAGGATATTTTAAAAATTAAAATAGGAGATCAAGTAGTTCACGAACGATTTGGAAAAGGAAAAGTGGTTGAACTAAATGGTGATTTTCCAAATACAAAGGCAACAGTTTTTTTTCCTAGCGCAGGTCAAAAACAGTTGTTATTAAAATTTGCTAAACTTCAATTGATATAAAATTGATTGTATTGTTACGTTAAATTGCTACATTTGAAAACAAAATTTCACACAATTTTATTATGAGTTCAACACTAGAGTTGGGATACAACACAGAAATGGAAAAATTAGCAATACCTGAATATGGAAGGAATATTCACAAAATGGTAGAACATGCCATAAAAATTCAGGACAAAGATGAGAGGCAAAAATGTGTAAATGTTATTATTAAAGTCATGGATTTGATTAATCCAAAGACAAAAAACAATAATAATTTTGAGGAGCATGCTCAAAAACTATGGGCTCATCTTCATATAATGTCAAACTTTGAGCTTGATGTTGAGTCTCCGTATAAAAAGCCAGAGAAAGAACTTTACCAATCAAAGCCTGAAGAAGTCCCTTACCCAAGTAATGCCATAAAATTTAAGCATTATGGAAAAATAATGGAAGATATGGTGAAAGCAGCTACAGAACTTAAAGAAGGTGAAGACAAAGAAAAATTAGTAAAACATATTGCCAATCTACTTAAGACATCTTATCTTCAATGGAATAGAGATTCTGTAAGTGATGGCTTAATTATTAAACAACTAGAAGATCTTTCAGGAGGTAAATTAACTATCACTTCTGACAAACTCAGAGAAACTAATGATATTGTAAAAGCTTTCAAGAAGAAGAAAACAAATAACAGTAAAAATTATCCAAAAAATAAAAACAGAAGAAAGTACAATGGGAGCTTTTGAAATAATTGGTGGCAAGAAACTCAAAGGAGAGATAACTCCTCAGGGAGCTAAGAATGAAGCTCTTCAGGTTATTAATGCTGTTTTATTAACCGAAGAAGAAGTAATCATTAATAATATTCCTGATATAATTGATGTTAATAAACTTATTGATTTACTGTCAACTTTAGGAGTTAAAGTAAAAAAGCTCAAAAAAGGCTCTTATAGTTTTAAAGCAGATGAGGTAGATGTAGATATAATGACTTCTGAAGTTTTTAAAAAGAAAGGGGCAAGCCTTAGAGGATCAATTATGGTTGTTGGGCCACTGTTAGCTAGGTTTGGCAAAGGCTTTATTCCAAAACCTGGAGGAGATAAAATTGGCAGAAGAAGACTAGATACTCATTTTATAGGATTTCAAAACCTTGGCGCAGAATTTGACTATGATAAGGATACCAATTTTTATAAGGCTCACTCACCAAATGGACTTCATGGCACCTACATGTTGCTAGATGAAGCTTCAGTAACCGGGACTGCAAACATTATTATGGCTGCTGTTTTGGCTAAAGGAGAGACAACCATATACAATGCTGCTTGCGAACCATATATTCAACAACTTTGTGAAATGCTAAATAGCATGGGTGCTAATATAACTGGTCTTGGTTCCAATAAAATTATAATTAATGGTGTTGAAAAGCTAGATGGATGTTCTCATACAATTCTTCCAGACATGATAGAAATTGGGAGTTTTATTGGATTGGCAGCTATGACTCAATCTGAAATACTGATTAAAAATGTTGCCTACGAGAAACTTGGAATGATCCCCAATGTATTTAGAAAATTAGGTATTAAACTCGAGAGGAAAGGAGACGATATATTTATTCCATCACAAGAAAATTACGAAATAGAATCTTTTATTGATGGTTCTATTATGACAATATCAGATGCTCCATGGCCAGGATTTACACCAGATTTATTAAGTATAATTCTAGTGACTGCAACTCAAGCAAGAGGCAGTGTTTTGGTTCACCAAAAAATGTTTGAAAGTAGATTATTTTTTGTGGATAAACTAATTGATATGGGTGCTCAAATCATTTTATGTGATCCACACAGAGCTACAGTAATTGGATTAGACAGGAAAGCATATTTAAGAGGAATTAAAATGACTTCTCCCGATATACGGGCCGGTGTTTCACTTTTAATAGCAGCTTTATCTGCTGAGGGTAAAAGTACGGTCCTTAATATTGAACAAATCGATAGAGGTTATGAAAATATTGAAGAAAGGTTACTTAATCTAGGAGCTCAGATAAAAAGAATTGATTAATATTTAATTTGAAATAAGAATGAAAACCTTAAATTTTATTATTCTAAGCATTATACTTTGCACAAGTAGCTATATAACTCAGGCGCAAAAAGATGAAATTACTGGCGTGAATATTGGGAATATTGCACCAGAAATTGATTTAAAAAACCCAAATGGAGATATTATTAAACTATCCTCCTTAAAAGGCAATGTTGTTTTAATTGACTTTTGGGCTTCCTGGTGTGGACCATGCAGAAGGGAAAATCCTAATATTGTTGCCGCCTACAATAAATATTCAAAAAGCAAATTTAAAGATGCAAAAGGCTTTAAAATTTATAGTGTTTCTTTGGATAAGAACAAATCTGCTTGGGAAAATGCAATTTTAAAAGATAATTTAATCTGGAAAGATCATGTCAGCGATCTTAAAGGCTGGGCAAGTGAAAGTGCCACTAAATATGGCGTTAGAGGAATTCCTTACAATTTTTTAATTGATGCCGAAGGTAGAATAATATCCAAAAATCTTAGAGGAATTGCACTACACCAACAAATAGATAAGTTGGTAAAATCACTATAAAAAAATTAATCCCCATTAATAACTCCATTGTAAAATATGACACTTTGTCGTATTTTAAATTTGGTTCGTAATTTGCACAATAGAAGCAAAATATTCATCTGAAATGAAGTCAAAGAAAAAGAAAAAGTTAAAAGAAGAATCCGTAGAAGAACCCAAAGTAGATTCAGCTAACGAGGCTTCTGAAGAAAGCGTTGTAAAAGAAATTAATATTGATTTTAAAGACAAATACGTTAGATTGTACTCTGAATTTGAGAATTACAGAAAAAGAACTGCAAGAGAGAAAATTGACATTATTACCAACGCAAGTGAAAATGTTTTGAAAGAAATTATTCCAATCTTAGATGATTTTGAAAGAGCGATAGCTAACAATGAAAATGTAGAAGAAATATCTACTATAAAAGAAGGATTTGAGTTGATACACAACAAAATTTTTAAAACCTTAACTAACCAAGGTTTAACACCAATGGATTCAATTGGGAAAAGTTTTGACCCAGACATACATGAAGCTATAACTAAAATACCTGCCTCTAACGACAAAATGAAAGGCAAAGTTATGGACGTAATCGAAAAGGGATACACTTTAAATGAAAAAGTAATAAGATTTGCCAAAGTAGTTGTAGGAGAATAAATAGCTTTAAAATGAGTAAAAAAGATTATTACCAAACACTAAACATTTCTAAAAACGCTTCTGAGGGTGAAATAAAAAAAGCTTACAGAAAGTTAGCCTTAAAATACCATCCTGATAAGAATCCAGGAAATAGTGCAGCGGAACAAAGCTTTAAGGAGGCAGCAGAAGCATATGAAATATTAAGTAATCCTCAAAAAAGACAGCAATATGACCAGTTTGGACATGCTGCCTTTGAAGGCGGTCAAGGATTTGGTGGCGGAGGTGGTGGAATGTCCATGGATGATATATTTGATCATTTTGGAGATATTTTTGGATCTTCATTTGGTGGAGGTGGTGGTTTTGGTAGAGGTGGTAGTGGAAGAAGAGTTCGGAAGGGTTCTAATCTTAGAGTCAAATTAAGGCTTTCATTAGAAGATATAGTAAACGGTGTTCAAAAGAAAATTAAAGTAAATAAGTTAGTTGCTGCGAGTGGTGTTGAATTTTCAACTTGTTCTACTTGTAACGGAACCGGACAAGTTACAAGAGTTACCAATACAATTCTTGGTGCTATGCAAACTGCATCAACTTGTCCCAATTGTAAAGGGTCAGGACAAATTATTTCAAAAAGACCAGCAGGTGTAGACGCATCAGGTTTAGAGAAAAAAGAAACTATAATTGAAATAGAAATTCCTGCTGGTGTAGAGGAAGGTATGCAATTAAGCATGCAAGGGAAAGGCAACGAAGCACCTGGTGGAGGAGTTGCAGGGGATTTAATTATCGCAATTGAAGAAATAGAACACGAACACCTAGTAAGAAACGGAACTGACTTACTATACCAACTTGGTATTTCATTTTCAGATGCGGCAATTGGAAAAACTATTGAAATTCCAATGGTTAGTGGAAAAGCTAAAATTAAAATTCCCCCGGGAACACAAAGCGGAAAAAATTTAAGATTAAGGTCTAAGGGTATTCCAGATGTGAACGGTTATGGGAGAGGTGATATGATAGTGAATATTCAAGTGTTTACACCTCAAAAAATTTCTAAAGAAGAAAAAGAATTATTGCTAAAATTAAATGAAAGTGATAACTTCAAGCCCAAACCAAATCAAACTAAAAACTTTTTTGACCGAATGAAAAATCGTTTTGCTTGATTTTCGATATAAATGTTTTCTAAAAAAATAATTGAAATTAAGGGACTTCACAAATCCTATTCAGACCACAAAGCATTAGATAATATCAACCTTTCCATTGATGAGTCCAAAATTTTTGGATTACTTGGTCCAAATGGAGCAGGTAAAACTACTTTAATCAGAATTATTAATCAAATACTAGAACCAGATCAAGGAGAGGTGAAATTTGCCGGTGAAAATTTATCAAGAAAACATATTCATTCCATTGGCTATCTTCCAGAAGAAAGAGGGTTGTATAAAAAAATGAAAGTTGGTGAACAAGTTCTATATCTTGCTCAACTTAAAGGACTTTCAAAAAAAGACGCAAAACAAAAATTAAGCCATTGGTTTGAGAAACTTGGTGCAGAAAATTGGTGGAACAAAAAAGTGGAGGACCTTTCGAAAGGAATGGCCCAAAAAATTCAATTTATTACCACCGTATTGCACGAGCCTAAAGTTTTAATTTTAGATGAACCACTTAGTGGATTAGATCCGGTTAATAGCCTTTTAATAAAAAATGAAATACTTGAACTAAAGAAAAAAAATACAAGTATTATTTTATCAACCCATGACATGAATTCTGTGGAAGAAATTTGCGAGGAAGTTGCCATTATCCATAACTCTAAAAAAATATTGCAAGGAAGCATTAATGAGATCAAAAAAAATTACGAAGAAAATTTATGGACTATTTTATATAGTGGCAACCAAATGAACTTTACCAACGCAGTATGGGGAGGATGGGAACTTAAAAATCATACTAACTTAAATCAAAACATTAATAAAGCAGAAATTAAATTATTAAATGATTTTACTATAAATAAATTTATTAAAGGAATAGTTGATCACGTTGAAATTTTAGAAATCAATAAAAAAATTCCAAGTATCAATGATGTTTTTATAAAAGCAACAACAGATGAGTAAAATTGGATTAATAATTTCTAGAGAATATCTCACTAGGGTAAAAAAGAAAACATTCATTTTAATGAGTTTTTTAGGTCCCTTGCTGATTGTTGGTTTTGTTTTATTAACTAGCTACTTATCTCAAGAAAACAAAGAAAAATATGAAATTCTAGTAGTAGATGAATCCCATTTATTTGATAGTATTCTAAGAAATTCTGATAAATACCACCTGCAATGGGCACCTAATGGGAAGAACTACGACGAAGTTCAAGAAATTTTCAAAAAAGATGACCAACTAGATTTATTAGTGTATTTACCGTTAAATTTAATTAAAACAAACTCTATGACGGCTAAGTGTTTGTATAAGGAAATACCGTCAACTGGAGTTCAAAAACATCTTTCAAGTATTATAAATGAAGCAATAGAACTATATCGTGTGAATTTCAATAACATTGATATTTCTACCTATAAGTCCATTAAAACTAAAATTAATTTAGATGTTGTTGATATTGAAAATAAAGAGAATAGAAATATTCAAAGAAAAGCGTTTGTAGGAATAGCTCTCGCTTTCTTTATTTATGGATTTATTTTTCTTTACTCTGTTCAAGTAATGAGAGGAGTAATTGAAGAAAAAACAAATAGAATAGTTGAAGTAATAATTTCCTCTGTTTCTTCATTTGAACTAATGATGGCTAAAATTATTGGAGTTGGGCTAGTTGGAATTACTCAATTTATTATCTGGGCAATAGTTACCATGATTATGTCAATAACCATCTTTCCTCTTATAATAAAAGATAAGTACAACCCATCGCTTCAGATGAATTCCGATGAGTTAGTAAATAATAGTTTCAAAATTGATTCAAATAACGAAGCGATTCAATTTATAATCAATGAAGTTCAATGGTCTTATTTAATTGTTTTTTTCATATTGTTCTTTTTGGGAGGCTATTTATTATATAGTGGATTAATGGCAGCTATCGGTGCAGCAGTAGATGAAGAAGCAGATACCCAGCAGTTTCTTCTACCATTAACCATTCCCATGGTATTTGCAATTTTAATGGCTAGTAAAGTTATTGACGATCCTTCTTCATCTCTAGCATTTTGGCTAAGTGAAATACCATTTACATCTCCAATTATAATGATAGTAAGAATAGCAATGGGAATAGGAGATAGTAGTGTCGAAATGTGGGAAATTATTCTTAGTTTATTTTTATTGACTATTACTTTTATTGGTACTTCCTGGCTGTCTGGAAGAATCTACAGAAAAGGAATTTTATCTTATGGTAAGAAAGCTAGTTATTCAGATCTTTTTAAATGGTTGAAAAATTGAAGAAAATTCTAATCATAGATGACGAGCGTTCTATTAGAGCAACTTTAAAGGAAATATTAGAGTTTGAAAAATACCTAGTTGAAACTGCTCAAGATGGTATTGAAGGCTATAAAATGGCGGAGGAAAAAAACTTTGATTTAATATTTTGTGATATTAAAATGCCTAAAATTGATGGAATAGAAACACTTAAAAAAATTGTAGAGAACAATATTTTAACACCTGTTGTTATGATTAGTGGACATGGAGATATTGAAACAGCTGTTCATACACTAAAAATTGGAGCTTTTGATTACATTGAGAAACCATTAGATTTAAATAGAGTTCTAACATGTGTTAAAAATGCATTAAATAACAATCATCTAAGAAAAGAAAATAGTATTTTAAAAAGAAAAATAAAATCTAAATCTGAAATAATTGGTCAAAGTCCAGAAATAAAATCTATACTAGAACTGATAACTAAAGTCGCAAATTCAAATGCAAGAGTCTTAATTACTGGATCTAATGGAACAGGAAAAGAATTAGTTGCCAATCAGATTCATGAAAAAAGTAGTAGAAATAAAAATTTATTTGTGGAAATAAATTGTGCCGCAATTCCATCAGAACTTATTGAAAGTGAATTATTTGGTCATGAAAAAGGTTCTTTTACATCTGCCCACAAACAAAAAATAGGGAAATTTGAACAGGCTAGTGATGGAACATTATTTCTAGATGAAATTGGCGATATGAGTCTTTCAGCTCAATCGAAAGTTCTAAGAGCTCTACAAGAAAATAAAATAACTAGAGTGGGAGGAAATAAATCAATTTCGGTAAAACCTAGAATTATAGCTGCAACAAATAAAAATCTTAAAAAGGAAATAGAGAATGGGAATTTTAGAGAAGATTTATTTCATCGTCTAAATGTTATCCCAATTAAAGTGCCATCGCTCAAAGATAGAATAGAGGATATTCCTTTGCTTTGTGATTATTTTATTGAAAAGATTTGTAAAGAACATGGGATTAAACAAAAA
>CALKFX010000162.1 GCA_938084875.1 uncultured Flavobacteriales bacterium
TTATTTGACTGTAAGGGGTTGCTTGTCCTTCTGTTTTTAAAGGTCTTAGGCTTTCCCAATCTTTAATTGGGCTATTCGCATTAACTAAAAATGTACCCTTTGGGTTGTGGTAAAATACAGAACCGCCTATAAAGGCATATAGATTTAAACTTGTTCTATATCTTCCTGTACTTCCAAGATCGTTTATTTTAAAAAATGTATATTCTAAGGATGAATTTAGTTCAAATATTTGGTTTTGAAATCTTAAGTTTCTCCATCCTCTAGGCCCTGCAGAATGTGCATCTTCTCCACTAATTTTAACATAATTTATACCAGAATTAATATGCATTTTGGAGTTAATCTTGTGTCTGCCATATATTCCTGCTGTTATATTGGTTTGTTTTAAAACAATATCTCCTATAAATCCTTTAGCTACTTCTCCAGTACCTCCAATATCTCCAAGAAAACCTGTTCCACCAAAATTAAATCCAACATCAAAATTGTATTGGGAATGAATAGGGTTTAATTGAATAGTTAATACAATAGTTAATAGAACTATTATTTTTTTCATTACTGCAAATGTAACTAAAACTGAAAATATTTTGATAAAATATTTATTTATATAAAATACTTTATTCTATTTAGAATTAAAAAAACTTAATTAAAACTGATTTACATAAGTTTATAGAATAGACCTAACCTAACCAAACCGCCGCCTCCAATTCCAAATTCAGAATTAATTCCAATTTGGTCTGTAACAAATATGTTTAGCCCCCCAGAAAGTCTAAAAGCAAAATTATTTTCTTCTACATTTATAAGTTCAGTATACAATGGATCTGTAGAGCTGTAATTATTGTTTGGATCTCTATAACCGGCTCCTATTCCAATATATCCTTCAAGTTTATCATTTATGTGTAAATGATAATCTACTCTTGCCATTACTCGAATAATTGTTCTTGACGCATCCATATTGTAAATAGTCGAATCTAAATCTAAAGAGTTTACATAGTCAAATGATTTATTACAACTTGAATAATTAAAGTCTAATCCAATACCAATATCCTCGGATATCATATATGAAATTATAAGACCCAATGGACCTGTTGATTGTATATTTTCATTTGATTTTGAAGGAAGAAATAAATTATTATTTAAATCAATTCCGGCGCTCAAAGTATTTGGAAGACCATAATAAGGATTAAAAAATATTTGTCCTTGTTGATTTAAAGAAGAATATAAGGTCCCATTTCCCTCGGAAAAGTCAACAGAAGGATTTGAAGTTTGTCCATAAAATATATGTGCAATAAAAATGCTTGTGACTAAAGAAATAATTTTTTTCATGACAATTGTTTTATTTTTAGTTTTGTTTAATTTAATTATATATTGACTAAAAACCAAATAACTAATCTATTTAAAATTAAGTACCCTATTATCCAGGCAGGAATGATATGGTGTAGTGGGTGGGAATTGGCTAGTGCTGTTAGTAACGCAGGAGGTTTAGGAATAATTGGGTCAGGCTCTATGTATCCTGAAGTTTTAAGACAAAATATTTTAAAATGTAAAAATGCAACCAATCAACCATTTGCAGTAAATGTTCCATTGTTGTATCCAAATATTGAAGAACATATTAAATCAATTATTGAAATGAAAGTTCCAATTGTTTTTACTTCCGCTGGAAATCCAAATACTTGGACTAAACAACTTCAAGAAAATAATATTAAAGTAGTGCATGTTGTTTCCAGCGTGAAATTTGCACTTAAGGCAGAATCTTGTGGAGTAGATGCAATTGTAGCAGAAGGTTTTGAAGCTGGTGGTCATAATGGAAGAGAAGAAACTACAACCATGTGTCTAGTTCCAGACGTTGCCAAAGCTATAAATATCCCTTTAATCGCTGCAGGTGGAATAATTGACGGTAAAAGTATGTTGGCAACAATGATTCTAGGGGCAGATGGAGTACAGATGGGAACCAGATTTGTTGCATGTAAGGAATCTTCAGCCCATGAAAATTTTAAAAATATGGTTTTAAAAGCCAAGGAAGGAGATACAAGTCTAACTTTAAAAGAAATAACACCTGTTAGAATGATAAAAAACAAATTTTTTCAAGAATTGGAAGAACTTTATAAAACTAATCCAACTAAAGAACAATTATTGAATAAATTAGGCAGAGGGCGAGCAAAATTAGGAATGTTTGAGGGGGATTTAAACTCTGGAGAATTAGAAATTGGACAAGCATCTTCCCAAATAAATAATGTTTTTACTGCTAAAGAAATCGTCCAGCAAATTATGACAGAATTTAATTATGTAAAGTCTCAAATTTCCACAGCCAATAAATTTAATTAAGAAATACAACTTTGCCCTTAATTTTGCGTTTTAATAATATGACTAAGTATTTAAATAGCTCAAATAATTTTACCATTTTTTTTTCTTTGGTTTATTTATTATTCTTTTCTAATAATTCATTTTATACACAATGTAATTCTCCTTGCTTTTGTCTACAAGTGGACGAAATTGGGGAAGTTTATATTGTTTGGGATACATTAAATATTACAAATGTTAATCTTTTTGAACACCAATTTTATGCAGATACTGGTGGAGGTTTTGTCTTAATTGGTACCGAATCTAATCCTTTAGTTAATTCTTTTAATTTTCAAAATTATTTTGCTGGCAATAACGCTTCTTCCTATTTTATCAAAAGTTTGTATGGTTCTTCAGGATCAAATTTTTATTTCAGCGATACTATCTCTACCATATTTTTCGATCTAGTTAATTTATTTGATGGAAGAGTAGCATTATCATGGAATCATCCTATTGCAGTAAATTCACTCCCTTCAAACAGCCAGTATATTATAGAAAATTCTTCTCCTTCAAACCCGCCAACTTCAGCTATTTGGAACCAAGTAGTCTCTCTTCCAATTGATTCTTTAAATTATATAGACAATATAAGTATATGCTCTTCATGGCTTAATTATAGAGTAAGAATATCCTCTAGTTCTTGTGATTTTGTATCCAATTTAGATGGTGGATTTATTGAAGACCAACAAGCACCAGATGCACCTGTAATTGATTTAGTAAGTCAAGATACTTCTAATAATCACCTATTCATTGATTGGAGTCCGAGTATTGCTCAAGATGTTATGGCTTATATAGTCTTTAAATTTTCAAATGGATCATGGAACCCTTTAGATACTATTTTTGGTGTACAAAACACTTCATTTTACGATACTACAACAACTACTTTTCAGAACGACATAGTAAAGTATTCCATTGCTGCTATGGACAGTTGTAGTTCTGGTAATCCGCCCCAATTTAATACTTCCTCTGCTGGTGATGAACACAATAATATTTTACTAAATCAACAGTATGAACAATGTACGGGTGAGGTTTTATTAAGTTTTAATGAATATATCAATTGGCCATTTGGTGTATCTAGATATAAAATATATTTTAAGAACGATGCCAATATAAATTGGCAATTATTAGACTCCACTAATTCTTTAAATTACTCTTATATAATTCAACAAGGAAATATGAACTATAGTTTTATTGTAATAGCAGAGTCAGATTCATTGTCAATAAACTCTCTTTCTAATATTGTTGAGTTCTATGCAAATCAACCTCCAATTCCTCAATCGTCTTATATATCTCAAGTACAAGTCCATAGCGACACAATTTTTGTAAAATATATTGGAGATAATGGTATAGGAATTAAAAGTTTAAATATTTACAGATCTTTAGATAATGGAATAAGTTTTGAAATGATTGATTTTGAGTCTAACCCTGTTTTTCCATATACATATTATGATTTAGATGTTAATCCAAGTGAAAGGTCTTATCTATATCAGATGTCAGTAACAGACTCTTGTCTTAATGAAGTCGCTTTTTCAAATTTTGGTCAATCCATTTTTTTAGATGGCAACTATGAAGATTATTTAATAAATAATTTAGTTTGGAGTCCCTATCAAAACTGGGAAAATGGAGTAGAGAGTTACAAGCTTTCTACTTTTAACAATTTAAACCCAACTTTTGAATTGCTTATCGAATCAGATACTTTATTAAATTATCTACACGATTTTACGATTTTTTTAGAACCATTATTTGACGGTAATATATGTTACCAAATATCAGCAATAGAAAATCTGTCAAGTTTAGGTTCATCTGGAATTAGTACCTCAAACATTAAATGTTTACAAAGTGAACCAATTATTTTTATTCCAAATGCATTAGATTTAAATGGTATTGTAAATTATTGGAAACCAATTATTAAGATGATAGACTTTTCTGACTACAAAGTTTCTATATACAGTAGACATGGGGAATTAATAGCGCTATTGGACAATATAGATCAGGTATGGGATGGTAGAATTATGAATTCAGGCAATCTAGCATCTATGGGAGTATATGTTTACCAAGTAGAATTTAAAAATCCGTCTGGAAAGTACTTTCACAAAAAGGGACAAATAACTCTTATTAGATAAATCAAGTTTTTTGCTTTTTCTTTTTTGCTGCTGGGAAAAGAATATTGTTTAATATAAGTCTATATCCGGGAGAATTTGGATACAGATTTAAGTCCGTAGGAGGGTCATTTACATAGTGTCTGTAATCTTCAGGATCGTGTCCTCCATAAAAAGTCCATTGCCCTTTTCCGTACTCTCCGTGAATGTATCTTGCAGTACCAAAAACTTTAGATTCTCCCATCACCAAAACATTTGATTTTATTAAGTTAGACTTAAAATCTGTAGTTTGCCCCATAAACCCTTTTATAATTCTCGTATGGTTTTGGCAAAGTAGAGTAGGTACTATGTCCCACTTTGCAGAAAAATCAAATAAGGTAAATAAGTCTTGATTTTCTGGAAGTTTATGTAACATAGTTCCATCAATATCTGAAAACTCATACTCCATTGGGTTAGATTTAAGTTTGAAATCTTTAAATGCTAGTGTTTTGTTGTAATCAAGTTTGGATTGTGCATTAGGATCTGCTTTATCTCCATCAAACATATATTCACAAATATCTGTATTTTCAGCTGACATTGCTATGTCGTAAGAGTCAGTTCCAGAGCACATTGTGAATAAGAAACCGCCTCCGGCAATAAATTCTTTAATGGATTTGCCAACTTGTAGCTTAAGCTCTGACACTTTATTAAATCCTAATTCTTTAGCACTTAGTTCTGCATTTTTCTGTTGTTGCATATACCAAGCTGCATTTCTATAGTTTCTGTAGAATTTCCCATACTGACCAGTAAAATCTTCGTGGTGTAAATGAAGCCATTCGTATTTAAATAATTCATTTTTTATGATTTCTTTATCGTATATCTCATCGTAGGGTATCTCTGCATAAGAAAGTACAAGTGTTACAGCATCATCCCATGGTTGTTTGCCTTTAGGAGTGTATACTGCAATATTTGGAGCTTTTTCCAATCTTACAATTTCCTGGTTTACTTCTGGATTTGCAATATTTGATTTTATTTGTGCAACCTTGGAATTGGTAAGAATATTAAAACTAACTCCTCTAATAATGCATTCTTGTTGAATTGAAGAATTATTTTTTATCAAAAAGCTTCCTCCTTGGTAATTTAAAAGCCAATCAACTTCAATATCATTTTGTAATATCCAATAGGCAATTCCATAAGCTTTTAGATGATTGGTTTGATTATCTTCCCCCATCGGAATTAAAATAAATGATGCTGAGTAGGAGGTGTTAATTAGAAGAAAAACTGATAGCGTAATGATTTTTTTCAAAATTTTCATTTAGAAATAAATAATATTAGTAAGTTTTTAATTTTAAAAAGGATCATCATCTGAAGAATCGTCATTCATTTTTGATGGCATGGTGAAAGAGGAAACATCGTCTCCAAAATCATTATTAGGTTTTATTCCAGCATTATACATAAAATCATTTTGGCTAAGGCCATCGAGATCTGAGAATTTAGCATATTTACCTATAAATTTTAATCTTACATCTTTAAGTGAACCATTTCTATGTTTGGCTATGATAATTTCTCCTTGGTTATTGCATGGTGATCCATCCGGCCATTCTGTAAGTTGGTAATATTCAGGACGGTATATAAAACCTACAATATCTGCATCTTGCTCAATAGCTCCAGAATCTCTTAGATCTGACAGCATTGGTCTTTTGTCTCCTCCTCTTGTTTCAACAGATCTACTTAGCTGGGATAGTGCGATTATTGGAATTTCAAGCTCCTTAGCAATTTCTTTTATAGATCTTGAAATATTACTTATTTCCTGTTCTCTATTTCCACCTTTTCCCCCAGAACTCATTAATTGTAGATAGTCAATAATAATTAACTGTACACCATGTTGTTGTTTAAGTCTTCTACTTTTTGCTCTTAATTCGAAAATTGAAAGCGCCGGAGTATCGTCAATATATAAAGGCGCTTCCGAAAGTGATTTGGTTCTTTCAAAAAATTGTTCAAATTCAGACTTGGAAAAATTACCTCTTCTTATATCTTCTGCAGGTATTTCTGCTTCTCCAGAAATTAATCTGTTAACCAATTGTATGGAACTCATTTCTAAAGAGAAAATGGCTACTGGATGCTCGTAATCTACAGCAACATTTCTTGCCATAGACAATACAAAAGCTGTTTTTCCCATTCCCGGTCTAGCAGCAATAACTATCATATCAGATTTTTGCCAACCGGAAGTGATTTTGTCTAACTCTTTGAAACCAGAACCAACCCCATTAATACCATCTTCCTTTTGCATGGCAATCTCAATTTCAGATTGAGCTTTGAAAATAAGGGAAGCCATAGATTCATAGTCTTTTCTAATATTTCCCTCTGTAACTTTGAAAAGTTCACTCTCTGCCTCGTCTAGTAAATTGAATACATCAGTTGTTTCATCGTAAGCATTTTGAATTACTTTTCCAGAAATTCTTATCATTTCTCTTAAAATATACTTCTGAACAATAATTCTTGCATGAGATTCTGCATGGGCTGCAGATGCAATTCTATTGGTTAGTTGAGAAATATAATATGCTCCACCAACAGAATCTAGGTCTCCATTAGATTTTAATTTCTGAGTAACTGTTAATATATCTATACTTTCAGATGAAGAAAATAAATCTTGTATAGCCGAATAAATTTTTTGATGAGCCTCTTTATA
>CALKFX010000163.1 GCA_938084875.1 uncultured Flavobacteriales bacterium
ACCCGAAGAAAATGATGAACTTGATTATAAGTTGAATGACTACAGAATAGTTCAATTTACTGGAAAAATACAATCGGTTGAAAAACCAATGGATATTTTCATTTTAAATGCTTTAGAAATTGATAGAGATTTAAATTTCATACAAAAAGAAAATACCCTCAGTAATAATTATGGATCTGGTAATTTATTTATTGGTGATGATATTTACATTGAAGATGGTGCAATAATTAATGGTGCTACTTTAAATAGCAGTGATGGGCCTATTTTCATAAGTAAAACAGCAGAAGTAATGGAAGGCAGTAACTTGAGAGGCCCTTTGGTTATAATGGAAAATTCAGTAATAAAAATGGGGTCTAAAATTTACGGACCAACTACCATAGGTCCTAGTTGTAAAATTGGAGGTGAATTAAGTAATGTGGTTTTTCAAGGCTTTTCAAACAAAGCACATGATGGCTTTTTAGGAAATAGTGTAGTTGGTTATTGGTGTAATTTCGGAGCAGATTCAAATTCCTCCAACTTGAAAAATAATTACAGCGAAGTTAAATCTTGGTCTTACCATACTGAAAAATTTGAGAGTACAGGAACCATGTACTGCGGTTTGATAATTGGAGACCATTCAAAATGTGGAATAAATACTATGTTTAATACAGGAACTGTAGTAGGGTCCTTTGTTAATATTTTTGGATCTGGATTTCCTTCAAAATTTATCCCCTCTTATTCATGGGGTGGGGGAAATACTTTCGAAACTTACAAATTTGAAAAAGCTATTGAACTAGCCAATATTGTAATGAAAAGAAGAGGGGTTGAGTTAGACGAGACTACAATAGAAATCTATAAATCTTTTTTCAAATAAATCTTAATATAAGTAGTTTGGCACACCAATTGAACTAATTGTAATGGTGTACTTAATTTAGTTTTAATAATCTTTTATTTAAAATTATTCACCTTTTAAAATTGCACCAACAACGACATATTGTCATTAAATGTTAAAAAATAAAGTAATGAGTGACTTTTTTGCAGAAAAAAATTGGAATGAGTTTAGTGATTTAGTAAATGAAGAAACAGAATTTATTCCACTAATATCTTCCGAAGACGAAGATAGAATGAATCTTGAAGAAGTTCCTGAAAAATTACCAATTCTTCCCTTAAGAAATAATGTATTATTCCCTGGTGTTGTTATCCCAATAACACTTGGTAGGGATAAAAGTATAAAGCTTATACAAGATGCTAATAAGGGCAATAAAATAATAGGAGTAGTTTCACAAGTAGATACTAAAGTTGAAGAACCTCGCTATAAAGATTTATATCAAATAGGAACTGTTGCACAAATAGTTAAAATGTTGAAGATGCCTGATGGAAGTAGCACCATCATTATTCAAGGAAAAAAAAGGCTCAAATTAGTTGAAGAAATTTCTGACGACCCTTATCTAATTGCTTCAATAGAAGAATTTGATGAGAAAAGTTTAAAAAATGTTTCAAAAGAGTCCAAGGCATTATTTGATTCTTTAAAAGATATGGCTCTTAACATTATTAAAAACTCTCCTAGTATTCCCTCTGAAGCTTCATTTGCAGTCAAAAACATTGAAAGCCCCAATTTCTTGGTTAATTTCATAAGTTCTCATATGAATGCAGAAGTTGTTGAAAAGCAAAAAATGCTAGAAGTTCCCAATATTAATGACAGAGCAGAACTATTACTTAAGCATCTTAACAAGGAATTACAGATGCTTGAACTGAAAAATGATATTCAATCTAGAGTTAAAACAGATTTAGACCAACAACAAAAAGAATACTTGCTTCACCAGCAGATGAAAGAAATTCAAAATCAGCTTGGTGAAAATCCAGTGCAGCAAGAAATAAACGAACTAAGAGAAAAATCTCTTTCTAAAAAATGGTCATCTAATGTCAAGAAAACTTTTAATAAAGAATTAGACAAGTTAGAAAGAATGAATCCATCTGGAGCAGAGTACGGGGTACAAATCAACTATTGTCAGTTACTAATTGATCTTCCATGGGATGTTTATACCAATGATAAGTTCAATCTTAAAAAGGTTCAAAAAGTCTTGGACAGAGATCATTTTGGATTAGAAAAGGTAAAAGATAGAATTGTAGAGTATTTATCTGTTCTTAAATTAAAAGGAGATATGAAATCTCCAATATTGTGTCTTTACGGCCCTCCAGGGGTTGGTAAAACTTCTTTAGGAAAGTCTATTGCCGAAGCAATCGGTAGAAAATATGTAAGAATGTCTTTAGGTGGATTACATGACGAATCTGAGATTAGAGGACACAGAAAAACATATATAGGTGCTATGCCGGGAAAACTAATTAATAATTTAAAAAAAGTTGGTACTTCTAATCCAGTCTTTGTTTTAGACGAAATTGATAAAGTAGGGAAGTCAGGACATGGCGATCCATCTTCAGCACTTTTAGAGGTTTTAGATCCTGAGCAAAATGATACTTTTCAAGATAACTTTGTTGAGATTGAGTACGATCTTTCCAAAGTTTTATTTATTGCAACTGCAAATGATTTATCAACAATTCAACCTGCATTAAGAGATAGAATGGAAATTATTCCAATAAATGGATATACGATCGAAGAAAAAGTGCAAATAGCTAAAAAGCATTTAATACCAAAGCTTATTTCAGATCATGGAATTTCTAAAGAAGATGTTAAACTAAGTCAAGGTGTTTTAGAAAATGTTATTACTTCTTACACTAATGAAAGTGGTGTAAGAGGATTAGAGAAAAAAATTGCAAAACTTATTAGAAATAGAGCAAAACAAATTGCATTCGAAGAGAAGTTTGTTCCCTTAATTACTAAAGAAAATGTTTTAAAGCTATTAGGCCCAGGAATGGATCCTAGAAAATATTCCGAACATATTATACCTGGAGTAGTAACAGGACTAGCATGGACTAGAACTGGAGGAGATATTCTTTTTATCGAAACTTCAAAAACTAAAGGAAAAGGTAAGTTGACACTTACAGGAAATCTTGGGGATGTTATGAAGGAATCAGCAATTATAGCCTTGGAATATATCAGAGCAAATGGTGGAAAGTTTGGGATTTATCAAGAAGAAATTGATAAAAACAATTTTCATGTTCATGTTCCTGAAGGTGCAACTCCAAAAGATGGCCCATCTGCTGGAGTTACGATGATTACTGCTTTGGCTTCTTCAATAACAGGAAAAAAAGTTAAAAAGCACTTGGCTATGACTGGGGAAATCACCCTTAGAGGAGAAGTTTTGCCAGTCGGAGGAATAAAAGAAAAAATATTAGCTGCTAAAAGAGCTGGTATTAAATTTATATTGTTGCCAGCATCTAATCAAAAGGATGTTGAAGACATTAAGTCAGAGTATCTAAAAGGTCTTACATTTAACTATGTTAAAAAGATGGAAGATGTCATAAAATATTCATTGAAGGGTTGATTTTATAAACTTTATCGGTATTCAACATTAACTGTTAATAAGTTACTCTGTTAAATAATCTTATTTTTCTATAAAAAACTATTTTTAGTCATCGTATTAAATTATGGCTGACAATAACGTTCAATATACTGAAGATAATATACGTTCCTTAGACTGGAAAGAGCATATTAGAATGCGTCCTGGAATGTATATTGGAAAGTTGGGAGATGGTTCTTCTTCAGACGACGGCATATATGTTTTGGTAAAGGAAGTTGTAGACAATTCCATAGATGAGTTTGTAATGGGTAATGGAAAGAAAATTTCTGTGAAGATCGATAATGATGTTGTTCAGGTTAGAGACTTTGGAAGAGGAATTCCTCTAGGAAAAGTAAAAGATGTAGTTTCTAAAATGAATACTGGAGGTAAATACGACTCTAGAGCATTTAAAAAATCAGTTGGTCTAAATGGTGTTGGCACAAAAGCAGTAAATGCTCTTTCTTCAGACTTTCTAGTAGAATCAATTAGGGATGGTGAATTAAAAAAAGTTTCTTTCACAAGGGGTGAGGTTGTCGATGATATGTCTCTTGAGAAAACAAATCAAGATAACGGAACAAGAATTATTTTCTCACCCGATAAAGATATTTTTAAAAACTACAAATTTAGAGATACTTATCTTGAAAAAATGTTTTGGAACTATTGTTACTTAAATAGAAATTTAACAATAGATTTTAATGGCAATAAGTTTATTTCCAAAAATGGATTAAAAGATCTTTTAGAATCCAATATGGATGGTTCTCCATTATATCCAATTGTTCACTTAGAAGGAGATGATATTGAGGTTGCCTTTACCCACTCAAGAGGATATGGTGAAGATTATTCATCTTTTGTAAATGGACAACACACAACACAAGGAGGTACTCATCAAAGCGCATTTAGAGAGGCAATTGCTAAAGTTATAAAAGACTTTTTTAACAAGTATGAGCCAGTAGATATTAGACAAGGAATTGTTGCTGCAGTAAGTATTAAGGTAATAGAACCTGTTTTTGAATCCCAAACAAAAACAAAATTAGGTTCTACAGAAATTGAACCTAATGGTAAATCTGTAAGAGGTTTTGTAATGGATTTCTTAAGAGAAAAGCTGGATAATTTTCTACATAAAAATCCAGAGTTGGTTCAACAGATGGAATTTAAGATTAAGCAGTCTGAAAAAGAAAGAAAAGAATTATCCGGGATAAGAAAATTAGCAAGAGAGAGAGCTAAGAAAGTTAGTCTGCACAACAAAAAATTAAGAGATTGTAAAATCCACTACAGTGATTTTAAAAATGACAGGAGAGAAGAGACCTCAATTTTCATCACTGAAGGAGACTCTGCAAGTGGTTCTATCACCAAATGTAGAGATGTTAAAACGCAAGCTGTATTTAGCTTAAGAGGAAAACCACTAAATTCCTTTGGTCTTTCTAAAAAAGTGGTTTACGAAAATGAAGAATTTAATCTTATTCAAGCAGCATTAAATATTGAAGAGGATATGGAATCCTTAAGGTATAATAAAATTATTATTGCCACAGATGCCGATGTTGACGGAATGCATATTAGATTACTGCTACTCACTTTCTTTTTAAGATTTTTTCCAGATTTAGTTAAGAAAAATCATGTCTTTATTTTACAAACACCACTTTTTAGAGTAAGAAATAAGAAAGAAACAAGATATTGTTACAATGAAGAAGAAAGAAAAGATGCCATAGACTCTTTGGGAAAGAATCCTGAAATAACAAGATTTAAGGGTCTTGGTGAAATATCTCCAGATGAATTTAAATACTTTATTGGAGACGATATTAGATTAGAGCCTGTTTTAATGTCTAAGTCTAAATCCATTGAGGAAATACTAACTTTCTATATGGGAAAAAACACACCTGAACGTCAGGGTTTTATTATAGACAATTTAAAAGTGGAAGAAGACTACTTGGTAGTGGAAAACCAATGAAATGGATGAGTTAAATTTAAATATATCTGAAGATTCTAATGAGAAGGACAATATTACTTATCTGTCTGGAATGTATAAGGAGTGGTTTTTAGATTACGCTTCCTATGTTATCTTAGAACGAGCTGTTCCTGCACTTGAAGATGGATTGAAGCCTGTACAAAGAAGAATTCTTCATTCTATGAAAGAATTAGACGATGGTAGGTACAATAAGGTAGCAAATATTATTGGTAATACTATGAAGTACCATCCTCATGGAGATGCATCTATTGGAGATGCAATGGTTCAGATCGGTCAGAAAGATTTATTAATTGATTGTCAAGGTAATTGGGGGAATTTATTAACGGGGGATGGTGCTGCTGCTCCAAGATATATTGAAGCTAGAGTAACAAAATTTGGAAATCATGTTTTATATAATAATAAAACTACTAAATGGCTTAGTTCTTACGATGGAAGAAATAAAGAGCCACAATATCTTCCAGTTAAATTTCCAATTCTATTAAACCATGGTGCAGAAGGAATTGCTGTAGGTTTAGCTTGTAAGATATTGCCACATAATTTTATAGAGTTAATAGACGCATCTATAAATATTTTAAAAGGAAAGAAGATAGAATTATTTCCAGATTTTCCAAATGGTGGTCTAGCAGACTTTACTCAGTACAATGACGGTATTAGGGGTGGTAAAATAAGGGTCAGAGCAGGGATTAAAAAAATAGATAATAAAACACTAGTTATCAACCAAATACCATTTGGAACTACAACAGATACTTTAATAGATTCTATAGTAAAGGCTACAGAAAAAAATAAAATTAAGATTAAAAAAATTGAAGATAATACATCTTCAGTTGCAGAAATTATAATTCACCTTCCTTCGGGAGTTTCGCCAGATAAAATGATTGATGCATTATTCGCCTTTACAAATTGTGAGATGTCTATATCACCAAATTCTTGTGTTATTGAGGGCAATAAGCCTATTTTTATTGGAGTTTCTGAAATATTAAAAAAATCTGTTGACAGAACTGTAGAACTATTAAAACTTGAATTGGAGATAAAACTCCAAGAATTACAAAACCAATGGCATTGGCTTTCTCTAGAAAGAATTTTCATAGAAAATAGAATATATAGAAAGATAGAAGATGAAGAAACTTGGGAGGGTGTTTTAAATGCCATAAAACTTGGTCTTAAGCCTTTTCTGAAAAACCTTAAGAAAACCGTAAGCGAGGAGGATATAGTTAAGCTAACGGAAATTAAAATAAAAAGAATTTCAAAATTTGATAGTGATAAAGCTGAAGATAACTTACTGAAAATTGAAGATCAAATAACAGAAGTAAATAAAAATCTTTCTAATCTTACTGAATTTGCTATTAATTACTATAAAGATGTAAAAAACAAATATAGTGAGGGTAAAGAGAGAAAAACTGAAATAAGAGTATTCGATAATATCACTGCACGTAAAGTAATTGTCTCTAATAAAAAACTGTATGTTAACAGGGAAGAAGGTTTTATTGGATGGTCTCTAAGAAAAGATGAATTTGTTGAAGAATGCTCTGATTTAGACGATATTATTCTGTTTTTTGACAATGGAAAAGTAATTGTTACAAAAATTGCCGATAAAAAATTTGTTGGTAAAGGAATTCTTCATGTAGCTGTATGGAAAAAGGGAGATGAAAGAACTATTTATCATTTAATTTATCAAGCTGGTAAAATGGCCCCTTCCTACATGAAAAGGTTCGCTATTAGTTCAATAACTAGAGACAGAGAATACGATATTGTTGGCAATGCTAATAATCCTAAAATTCATTATTTCTCAGTTAATCCAAATGGTAGAAGAGAAACAGTACTAATCAAATTAAGACCACGACCAAAATTAAAAAAACTTAAAATAGAAATAGATTTTGCTGAGCTAATGATAAAGGGCAGAGGGAGCAAGGGAAACTTAGTTACCAAACATTTTATTTCTAAAATTGAGCAAAGAGAATTAGGTGGTTCAACACTGGCTGCGAGAAAGATATGGTGGGACGAAGTTGTATCAAGGCTTAATAATGAACAGAGAGGAAAACTACTTGGCAGTTTTAAAGGAGATGATAAAATTCTTACTGTTTATAAATCTGGAAAGTATTTAATAAGTGGTTTTGAATTGTCTAATAAATTTGATGATGATCTCATCTATATCGGAAAGTGGCATCCTTCAAGAGCTCTTTCATGTATTTATTGGAATCCAAAAAAGGAACTATATTTTGTTAAAAGGTTTCTTATTGAAGTAACTACTAAGATGTATAGTTTTATTGATCAAGACTATGAGCTTTCGTTAGTCTCAATTGACTACAAACCAAAAGTTAAAATTTCATTTAATAAGCGATTGAAAGAAACAAAAGATTTGGATGACAAGATAGTTGCATTAAATGAGATTGTAGATGTGAAAGGAGATAAAGCAAAAGGAAATCAGTTGACACGCTTAAAAGTAAAAGATATTACTCTCCTAGAAGTTGAGTCTGGAGAGGAGTGGCCAGAAGAAGAAATGCCTTCGGAAGAATCTGCTGTAATTGAAGATGTTGAAACAAGTACTAATAAGGTTAATATTCAAGAAATACCTACAGATAACATTTCAAACACTAGCGATGAATTAACAACAGATTTGAATGAGAATAAAGGTCAAAAGAAGATAGAAAATATTAAGATTGATACTAATTCAGAAGGTCCTATTGAGATGGAGTGGAATGTAGATTCATCTTCAAATAATGGGGAAGATTTGGACGAAGATGGTCAAATGAAAATATTTTAATGAAATTTAAAATTTTAGTAATACTTTTTTTAAATCTTAATTTTGTTTCACTTTATTGTCAAAAAGATATTAAATCTGATACAATTTCAAAGATTTATGAATCTGAAAGAAACTATATAGGAATTAATTTGAGTCCACTTTTTAATGTTTTTACGAATAATGATCCTATTGAAAAAGCTAAAATTAGTTTTATCTATAAAAAGAATTTTGGTACTTTAAATGCTAGATTTAGTTTTAATTATTTAAGAGATCCTACTAAAAATGTTTTTGATTATTATTACCCTACATCTTCTTCAGATTCAACTATAACTTACAGATATTTATTTTCAGACTACAATCATTATGATTTTAGGTTTGGCTTTGAAAAACTAAGATATTTATCTTCATCTCGATTTCATGTTGGAATGGATGGCATTTTAGGATTTGGAACTCAAACATCTAACTACGGTCATCAGTTTTACATGAAAGATACTACAGCAAGCTATTTGCAATTTTCAAATAATTTATTAAATAATAATTCAGGAAATATTAGTTATCATTATCTTTTAGCAGGGTTTGATATGTCCTTTGGAATGGATCTTTTTTTATCCGAATCTATATTATTAACATTTCAACTGACACCGCAATTTAATTATTTTATGGTCAATAAAAATTCAATAGAAATTATCGATCCTATTGGAGAATACAAAAATCATGGTAGAAACTATACTGATTTTAAAATAGGATATTTTGATTTACTATTAACTTATAAATTTTAGTTTTCTAATTCTACAAAACTTACGGGAGCAGCATTTAAAATTTCAGCAGAGGCATATTCTTTATATTTTTCAAAATTTTCATTGAACCTTTTTGCTAGAAACATTGCCTTTTGGTCATAAGCATTTTTATCTTCCCACGTCATTTTTGGATTAAGAG
>CALKFX010000164.1 GCA_938084875.1 uncultured Flavobacteriales bacterium
ATGGTTGATTAATAATGTAGAGGTAAAAAGTCTGAAATGTAATTATCCAAGATTTAAGAATTTATTGAACAATAAACCAGATAAAATGCAGTATTCTAAGGGAGTTAAGGTTATAGCATGGGGAAAAAATAGAATTAAAAAGTGAATTTTTACAAATAATTAAAATCCTCCGTCAGAATTTTAATGCAAATTTACATTCCTAAAAGACATAAAAATAGTGGCTAAAGAAAGACCCATTGTAAATATTGAAAATAAATCAGAAATTCATTTAGAAAATGAATTGTTTCAAAACAAAGTACTTCGTCCTATTTTAAAAATGCAACATGCTATAACTTTAAAGCTATTTATAAATCATATTGATAATTTAGGGATTGTTTGGAAAGACCTAAAGAGAAGCAAAAAAAATCAATGTGTTGAAAATCAGCTATCTAAGAATATTCAATTTAAAAATTTAGTCATAGGAATTGTAGTTGGACAGTTTAACGAACTAGAAATGAATAAATATTTATTAAACTCTAGAGAATATAACAAAAGAATTCTTCAAATGACTATTCAAAGAATTGCTTCTACAATTAAATAATATACATATTACCAGAAACTTTTATGAAAAAAACACCTAATAAACCATCTGCCGAAGCAAAAGCACTTTCTTTATTTTTAATGGCTTATAAAACAAAGGACCCCGTTTATAAAGAAAAATCTAAACGCATAAATAGACTTTGGAGTTTAGTCAAGTATGGAGAGATGAGAAAAGAAGAATACATCTTAGAGTTGGATAAAATGATAAAATCATGTGGTGGATATTTAGAAATAGTAGAAAAAACTGTTCAGTACTATATAGACAAAACAGGAGAATGGAAATTGGAAGGAGATGATAAATATTGTCAAGATGCTAAGAAATTTGCAGACAAAATTTTGAATAAATGATTCTATTATTAAATCTCTGTATCCGAAATACAATTTACATATAAATAATGGGGTTTAATATTGTACTTATAGAACCTGAAATACCTATGAATACTGGAAATATAGGAAGATTAAGTTTGGCTTCCGGATCGGCTCTTCATTTGGTAAAACCATTTGGGTTTGAATTAGATGACAAACGTCTTAAAAGAGCAGGATTAGACTATTGGAAGCATATTTCTGTAAATATTTATGAAAATATTGATGATTTTTTCTCAAAAAATAAGCAAGCAAACATGGTATATTTTTCTAGCTCTGCAGCCAAAAATTATACTACTATTAATTTTCAAGACAATATGTTTTTCTTATTTGGAAAGGAATCTGTAGGGCTTCCCAAGGAAATAACCGTTAAAAATTCAGAAAATCTATATAAGATTCCTATTTACACTAATCATGTAAGAAGCTTGAATTTAGCAAACGCAGTGAGTATTGTAGTATATGAGGGATTGAGAAATCTAAAAATAAGATGATTAGTTTTACTTTTATTATAAGTTAGTTTGAAACAACAAAAAATACTTTTATTATTGGCTAATGGCTTTGAAATCTTAGAAGCAAGCGCTTTTATAGATATTATGGGCTGGAACTTGGAAGAAGGAGACAATTCTACTAAGCTATACAGTTGTGGTCTTAGAAAGGAGGTAAATAGCTCTTTTAATCAAAAATTTATAGTAAATTATTTAACGAATGAAGTTGACATTGATTCATTTCATGCATTGGTTATTCCAGGTGGATTTAAAAATTATGGATATTATAAGGATGCATACAATATTGAGTTCTTAAACTTAATTCGTGAATTTAGATCTAAAAATAAAATAATTGCTAGCGTTTGTGTTGGGGCACTTCCACTTGCAAAAAGTGGTGTTTTAAAAAATAAAAATGCTACAACCTATAATCAAGCTGAATATAGACAATCACTAAAAAATAATGCAGTTGTCGTTTCAAATGAAGAAATAGTAATAGATGATAATTTAATTACTTCAAATGGACCTTCAACAGCTACTGAAGTTGCATTTATATTACTTGAAAGATTAACATCAATAGAAAATACCTTACAAGTTAGAAAGTTGATGGGGTTTTAATATTTTAAAAATATCTTTTTATTTTACAACTAAAGTATTGTCTATCATGTATTTAACTATTTTTAGTTTCTAATTTTAAAATACTTTTATATGTTTTTTTAGTTTAATTATTTTTTTGATAATATTATATTTAATTTAAAAAATTTGGTTGTATTTAATTCATTCTAAAAAAGATAAGAAAAGAGCTTTAGAAATCTTTAACGATGCATTTATTGATTCCCTTGGCATAATGTGGGTTTTAAAAAGGAAAACTTTAAATTCTAAAAAGTTGACCATAAAAGTACTTTTTTATGAAGGAATTGATAAGAAAGGAGCCTATTTAACAGAGGATAAAAATGGAGCTCTTTTATTTTTTGATAATAACAATACAAGAACTAGTTTAAATAATATTTTAAGAAAAATTTGGCTAGTTATTATCTATGCTGGTTTTGTTAATGCATACAGATTAATTAAATATAGAGAATTGATTTCTGCAACAAGACCAAAAGAAGTTCTTGTAGGTTTTTTAGTTGCAACTGATCAAAATGTAATTGGCAACGGAGCAGCTTTCGAAATTAAAAATCAAATGTTTGAAATAGGTAAGAATTTAAAAAAAACTATATGTTTAGAAACAAGTATCCCTAGAGTAAGAAGGCTATACAAACTAAGTGGCTACACAGAGTATGCAGAAATAAAACATCCTTATGAAGATTTAACAATTTGGTTTTTCAAAAAAGAATTTTAAATGGCAAATACTAATCAAAAAATATTTTTCAAAAAAGAAAGTGACTCTTTTTATAAAGAACTTAAAGAAGAAATAGAAAATTACTTTAAAGAAAAGAACATAAATAAATATGCTAATAATTTTATGTATTTTAAAATGATCTTTTTTTTTCTGATTTATCTTGGAAGTTATTCTACAATTTTTTATTGTCCGAACATCTATTATCTAATAATTAATTATTCATTTATTGGAATATGGGGAGTTTTTCTGGGTTTAAATGTTGGACACGATGCAGCACATAATGCTATTTTTAAAACAAAAAAGTATAACCAATTATTAGTTCACGTTTTTGATTTACTAGGGACTAATTCCTACAATTGGAAAAATAGACATGTTGGAGCACATCACCTTTATCCAAATGTTATGAATATGGATTCGGATATTCAACAGACCAATGTCGTGAAAATATTTCCTAGCGATAAACATCAGTCATTTCATTTTATACAATATCTATACATGCCTTTCTTATATATGATTTATATTTTCAGATGGGTAGTTTACAGAGATTTTAAAGATATTTTTTCTTCTAAGATTGGAGGTTATGATAATTCAAAATACCCTATTAAAGAAGTAATTAAAATGCTGTTATTTAAGTTTATTTATTTGTTTTCATTTATTGTATTACCATGGCTAATACATGAACTTCCTTTTTACTATTTTTTACTTCTTTTTTTATTATTAACTGTATTTGCAAGCCTATGTATCACCATGGTCCTGTTGAGCACACACGTTGGAGAAGATGCCAACTTTCCAGAACCTAATAAAAATGGAGAAATGCCACATAGCTGGTCACATCATCATCTAATAACAGCAGGGGATTTTTCTACTAATAGCTTTGTTATTACTCATCTTTTTGGAGGGTTTAACCACCATGTTATACATCATTTATTTCAAAATATTTGTCACATACATTATCCAGAATTAACCAAAATTTTAATTAGAATTTCCAAAAAACATGGCTTGAATTATCGATTTAAAAAATATTTAACTGCAGCAGTTTTATCACATTTCAAGCTTCTTTATAAAAATAGAAAAGCATTTAATTAGAATTCTATATTTAGTTAACAACGATGAAGGATAGAAATAAAAGCATAATAAGGTCTACTTTGAAATTTGGAAAAGAAAAAGTAAAATTAAGTTGGTTTCACACAATTACTTCCATTTTTCTTCTGTTATGTTTTATTACTCTAACAATGATTATCCCCATTTTATGGATTAGATGTATTTGCTCTATGGGTATAACTATGATGATTATAAGAACTTTTATTATATACCACGACTATCTTCATGGAACAATTCTAAGAAAATCAAAATTTGCCAAAGTATTATTTTCCATTTACGGTTTGTATGTATTAGCACCTATTAATGTTTGGAAAAGAACCCATAATTATCACCATAGAAATAATGGTAAATTTTTCAAACCAAGTATTGGTTCTTACCCTCTTTTTTCGAAACAGAAATTCAAAAGAAGTTCTAGAAAAGAAAAGATTAGTTATTTACTTATTAGACATCCTTTAGTTATGTTTTTTGGTTATCTATTCACTTTTATTTATGGAATGTGTTTGTATCCATTCATTTCTAATCCTAAAAAATATTTTGATTCCCTTTTATCAATTCTATTACACTCATTATATATTTTTTTGCTCTATTATTTTTTTGATTTTAACAGAATGATTTTAGTTGTTATTCTCCCTCATTTTATTTCTTCTGCTTTGGGGGCATATTTGTTTTATGCACAGCACAACTTTCCAGAAGCAAAATATAAAAATGATGAAGAATGGAGTTATGAATTTTCTGCTTTAGAATCTTCAAGCTATTTGAAAATGAATAAGGTCATGGAATGGATAACTGGAAATATTGGATACCACCATATTCACCATTTAAATCCATCAATACCATTTTACAGATTACCAGAAACTATGAAAGC